>CAZFQW010000022.1:0-15533 GCA_964521225.1 uncultured Roseobacteraceae bacterium | reverse complement strand
TCTCAAAAGCTAAACTAAATTTAGGAGATATTTATTTACTGAAAGGAGAACCCTGGGAGGCTACTTTATTATATTCTCAGGTAGAAAAATCGGAGAAAGATAAACCGCTAGGACATGATGCGAAGCTTAAAAATGCGAAGCTTCATTACTACAAAGGCGATTTCCAGTTAGCAAAATCACATTTAGATATTTTGAAACTAGCCACTTCAAGAGAGATAGCAAACGATGCCATGGATTTATCGCTATTAATAGACGATAATTTAGGGCTTGATACTACTGAAGTAACTATGCAGGCTTTTGCTAACATTGAGTTATTAGTTTTTCAAGGTCAGTTTGAAGAGGCGGTTACTAAGTACGAAGAAATGTTAGTTAAATATCCAGAACATAGTTTAAAAGATGAGGTGTTATGGGAGAAGGCAAACCTTCTAATTCGATTAGGAAGGTTTGAAGAGGCGGTTTCCTCTTTAGAGGTAATTATTACAGAATTTAAAGAAGATATCTTAGCAGATGATGCTAATTTTTTGCTAGGTAAAATACACGAAGAAAATCTTTCTAACCCAGAAAAAGCTATGGAGTACTATAAAAGCCAACTGGTTGATTTTAAAGGAAGCGTCCATAATGTGGAGGCAAGAAAAAGATTTAGATTACTCAGAGGAGATAAAATATAAACAATAGAGTAACTTCTTATTTGAAAAATAAGATAAAATTAAAAAGCTGCAATTGCTTGAAACTGAGTTTAAAATCTAGCAAGAATTTGCATTCTATGGGCATCGAGTTTTATAAAAATAAATAGTAGGATAGTAAAAGACCACAGAGAAGAACCTCCGTAACTAAAAAATGGAAGAGGAATACCAATTACCGGGAAAAGCCCGATAGTCATTCCTATATTAATGGCGTAGTGGAAAAATAAAATAGAGGCAACTCCATAGCCATATACCCGCGCAAATCTTGATTTTTGCCTTTCTGCTAAAAAAATCAACCGCATAATTAGGGTTAAGAACAAACCTGTAACGATTAAGCTGCCAATCCAGCCGTGTTCTTCGCCTACTGTGCAAAATATAAAGTCTGTGCTTTGGTCTGGCACAAAATCAAATTTAGTCTGCGTACCATTTAAAAAGCCTTTGCCCGCAAAACCGCCAGAACCTATTGCTATTTTTGATTGATTTACTTGCCAGCCAGCACCTTTTATATCGCTGCCAGGGTTAACCAAAATTTCAATTCTTTTTTGTTGATGAGGCTTTAAAATAGAATTAAAAGTAAAATTGGTCGAAAAAATAAATCCTACGGAAAGTAAGGTGATTACAATGGTTAAAAAGCGTAACTGCGTTGTTTTTGTAATAAAAAAAGTTATTAAAGTCCCAACAAAGAAAACTCCGACAGCAAAATGCCAGAGGTAATTTGCCTTAAGAAATAGGGTAACTACAAAAAGAAAAATCAATAAAAAACCGAAGATTAATATAAAAGAGGGAAGCCCTTCACGATATAAAATAAAAACAAAAATACTGAAAACTAATGCAGAACCAGCATCGCCTTGTAGCACAATAAGAAATGCCGGAACTGAAATGATTCCAAGTGCAGTAAAAACTGTTTGAAAAGTATTGGCTTTTTTAGAAAAGGAGCTTAAATACTTGGCTAGGGCTATTACCGTGGCAAGTTTGGCGAATTCAGAGGGTTGAAGCCTAAAAAAGCCGAAATCGAACCAAGATTTTGACCCTGCTATCTCTCTCCCAAAAACTAAAACCCCAGCTAATAATAGAACGGAAACACCATAGATTATATAAGCCAGCGTATCAAAAGACCTGAAGTCGACAACGAGGATAACCAGAATAATCACTAAGGCAGAGAAAATCCATATCAGTTGCTTCCCAGAGTTGAGGCTTACATCGAAAATACTTTTCTGTGTTTCAACATCGTAAACAGCAGCATAAATATTAAGCCACCCAATGGTAACCATTGCAAAATATAGTAAAATAGATGCCCAGTCTAGTGTAGTTCTAATATTTCCCTGTTCTCTCAATGCTTAAGTTATTTTTCTAATAAGTTTAATAAAGTAGTTAGTTTCTGCTTTAGTTCTTTTCTATTTACAATAAAATCAACAAAACCGTGCTCTAACAGAAACTCAGCACTTTGAAATCCTTTGGGTAAATCTTTACCAATAGTTTCTCTAATAACTCTAGGTCCTGCAAAACCTATCAATGCACCCGGTTCGGCAATGTTAAAATCGCCTAACATAGCAAAAGATGCCGTAACACCGCCAGTAGTAGGGTCGGTAAGTAACGAGATATAAGGTATTCCTTCTTTTGCAAGCCTCGCTAGCTTGGCAGAGGTTTTTGCCATTTGCATTAGCGATAAGCCCGCTTCCATCATTCTGGCACCACCGGATTTATTAATTATTAAGAGTGGCGTTTTATTTTCTTTAGCATAATCAATTGATCTAGCAATTTTTTCGCCTACAACCGAACCCATTGAGCCGCCAACAAAACTGAAATCCATGCAACTGATTACTAAGTCTTTCCCATTGATTTTCCCTACTGCACATCGTACAGCATCGTTAAGCTTCGTTTTTTTTCTACTACTTTCAATGCGCTCAGTGTAAGGTTTTTTATCAACAAAATTGAGGGGGTCGGCAGATACTAAATTCTCGAAAAGCTCTGTAAACTTATTGTTATCGAATAGGATAGAAAAATACTCTTTAGAACCAATTCGCTCGTGGTAATTGTCATCCGGAAACACATAAGCATTATTTTCTAGTTCTTTTATGTGTATAATTTTCCCACTAGGACTTTTTGCCCATAACCCATCCGGAACATCTTTTTTTTGCTCTGTAGGAGTGGTAATACCCTTTACCTGTCGCTTAAACCAATTGCTCATAATCAACTTTAGATTTTATTAAGGGAACAAAGATATTCAATTACTTATTAAATATTTTAGCGGGTATAAGTTAGAAATAGCCACGGCTAATACAAGCTTTGAAGGCTTGGGAATGATTTCTGTACTGAACGAAACTGCTTAATAACGGAAAACCTAGATTTTGTACAGACTTTACTTGCTTTAAAAATAAAATAACCCAATTCTGAAGTAAGGTTTACTGATGTTAATAGGCTGTTTTTATGCTAAAGGGCTTATAAACATGTGCTTTAAATCCTAAAAGCTTACATATCCGTAAAACATTCATTTATATATATTTACATTTAATATACACTTAAAATTATATACACTTAAAATTTTCTAAAATGAAGATTATGAACCATTTACAAAGATATAAACTGACTTAACAAACGCATATAGTGAATACTTTGTTAAATTATATTTTATAAAGCTTACATAGAACTTTAAAAACTAAATAATTGTAATGCCAGCAATACGCTAAATAATTCTATTATTTGCGTAACAATTAAGAATAACCTTATTATCATGAAATTTTTTGGCCAGCTTAAAGAACTGATTATTACCTCCATTTTCATGTTTTTCGCTTTCACAGCATTTTCTCAAGATGAACAGCCCAACGACCCACTCAATAAGCCAGCCATTTGGGAACAAGTAGCTGCCGCTCCAAATCAGCAAAGTTTATGGGTACAATATTTTGAAAAACCATGGATATCACTCACCGTGGTAGAGAAAGAGCGCATTTCTTTGTGGAGAAAACAACTAAATCGTAAAAACTACGAGCAAGAAATAAGACAAACAGCTCAAAACTCAGAGAAATTATGGAACAACATGATGAGCGATACTGAAAACAACGAAGAAATTCGTACTAAAATTGAAGTTGAAAAAGCGCAGTTCCACAAAATGCTTACTAACCATGTAATGCCAGAAAATGAGCTTATTGCCGATTTAAAGAAAAATGTAGAAGCTAACTTTATACTTCTCGAAGATATTTATAAAGTGGAGTTTGCCGAACTAGGAGCTACTTATACAGAATATGCAACAGAACACCCAAACGGAAAATATTCTAAGATACTTTGGATAGAACACCAAACCCGCAAACTTAATCAGCTTAAAAGCGACTACTTGGCAGAGTTAAAAAGCAATTCGGCACAATAATAATTAGATTATTTTTGAAATAATTAATACAAAGAGCCTGTTTGGTGTTACTGCCAAGTAGGCTCTTTTGTACATTTGGTATATAGGCAAAAAAGTTTATTTATTAGAATAAAGTGCTAACTATATAATCCAGTGAAAGAACTACTGCTTTTCATAGAGCAAAGCCAACTCATAGAAATACTCCGCTATTTATCCATACCACTTATTAGTGGCTTGGTAGGATGGGGTACTAATGTTATGGCGGTAAAAATGACTTTCTACCCCTTAGAGTACATAGGGCTTCCCCCATTTGGCTGGCAAGGCATTATCCCTTCTAAAGCACGAAAAATGGCAGAAAAGTCCGTAGACTTATTAACTATCAAACTAATTAAGATTGATGAACAATTTGCTTTACTAGACCCTCATAGAGTTGCAGAAGAAATTCATGAACCATTACAAGAACTTTCAAGAAAGATACTGAATGAAGTAATGGACGCACAAATACCCAAGGTTTGGCGCAATACTCCCGACACAGTAAAAAATGTGATGTACGATAAAGTTGCCGAAGATTTACCCACAGTGGTAGAAGAAATGATGAAAGACATGAGTACGCATATTAAGGAGCTACTCAATCTTAAGACAATGGCAGTAGGCACTTTAATGCAAGATAAAACCCTTGTAAATCAAATATTTTGGAAATGCGGAAAGGATGAATTTAAATTTATTGAAAAATCGGGGATTTATTTTGGAAGCCTCTTTGGCATCATTCAAATGATGATTTGGTATTTCTATAGTCCTTGGTGGTTATTACCTCTTTTTGGTTTACTAGTGGGGTATGCAACCAACTGGATTGCTTTATATTGGATTTTCAGGCCATTAAACCCTGTGAAAATAGGGCCTTTTACAATTCATGGATTGTTCTTTAAACGACAAGATGAAGTATCGAAAGAGTATTCTCAGATAGTAACAGACAAAATACTGACAACCCGAAACATGTTCGATACCATTGTACATGGGCCAGGGTCTGAAAAACTAGCAGAGATAGTAGGAGGACACATCGAAAAAATTATTAATGTAATGGCAGGCTCTTCAGGCAAAACTGTAATCGATTGGTTAGCAGGCCCTCGGCAGCTCGAAATTATAAAGAATATTGCCTGTTTTCGCTTTATGCAGGAGCTTCCGCTTACCTTGCGCTCAACTTACGATTATGTGGAAGAAGCCCTAAACATGCGGGGCATGCTGCAAGAAAAAATGGCAGGACTTTCTTACGAAGAGTTTGAAGGCTTTTTACGGCCAGCATTTCAAGAAGACGAACTAACACTAATTATTGTAGGGGCAATACTAGGCTGTATGGCAGGTTTTACACAGTATTTCTTACTATTTTACTAACAATTATTATTTATAAAAACCACGAATGAAATTAATAAAAAACGGTGTTTATAAACTTCATATCTACAGTCTCCTTATCGTATTTTTTTTATTGCTAACAGGCAACCATACCTTCGCATATAAAGACAACTCTTCGAAAATCATAGTGGCATTGTCTTACCCAACCTCTGCAAAAGATATTAACAAAGCCATCAGCTTAGTAACAGAAAATAAAGTAAAAGGAATCTACTTTAAAGGAAACTGGAGTGCAAACCAAATACGTCAAATCAACAATAACCTCAGCCAAACTGCCAAAGTAAGCTATGAAGTTTGGGCAAATGTTCCTTCGGTACAACATGATTTTTTAAGAACACCCATTGAATTCCCCAACGAGGTAACTTTAGCAACAATAGACAGTACTGAGTTTCTGAAAACACTGTTTACAGAAACATCGAAATACTTATTAACAATAGGTGTGCATAAAGTGATATGGCCTCACACAAATACTGAAAGTAAAATGAAGCCTTATTTCACTAACGCTTCAGTTACTTATTTAACACAGCACATCGGAATACCCGAAAATGGTATTTACACGTTCGCTCAAAACAATACCCGCTTAGAACCGCTAGAAGGAGATTGGAAACAATGGTTACAGGCAGATGAAAATAAGGAAAATACATTAGTATTACCCTTAAATACAATTTTGGGAGAGAATCCTTCCGAAGAGCAGCTGAACATACAAGATGTACTTATTAATCAAACTTCTTCTTTCCCTCAGCCTTCACAAAAGTTACTTGAAAGCGCGTTGAAAATCTATCAACAAAGTATACATATCATAAAAAATAATGATGGGCTAATTCCGATTAGAGATTTACATAACAATCAGTTCACAGCAGTATATCTTGGACTAGGAGAGATAACCTTCACGTCGGAAATATTAGATAAGTATGTACATTTTGAACACCATGAATATAATAGAGGAACGTCTGTAAAAGATTTTGAAAAGCTACTCGCTCAACTGCAACGCCCCGAAAATATATTGGTTGCAACAATTAACGCCAGCAGTCTAAGTGAAGAGGATGTAACAAAGCTTTCAAAGCTGTTACTGAGTTGGAAAGCGAAAACAAAGGCCAAATTGATTATCCAGTTGTTGGCAGCATCTGATGAGAAACTAAAACAGTTAGCAGAAGTTTCCGATGCCTTAGTAAGTACCCCGCAAAGTAACCATTGGCTTGAGGGCTTACTGCCCCAAGTATCTTTCGGAGGAATATTACCCAATGAAAATAGAAACTTTAAAAATAAAGGCAGGTTTGGGTTTACCTTACCCGAACAAGTAGGACTTTCCTCGGCAAAACTTTCTGAAATTGATTCAATTGCAATGCTAGCAATTAATGGCGATGCTACTCCAGGCTGCCAAGTTTTAGTAGCCAAAGATGGGAAAGTGATTTTTATGAAAAGTTACGGACACCATAGTTACGCAAAGCAAGATAAAGTAACAGAAAATTCTTTGTACGATATTGCCTCAGTAACAAAGGTTTTAGCAACGCTGCCTTCTCTGATGTACTTAACTCAGACCAAAAAATTATCGCTAGAAAAAAAGTTAGAAGACTATTTACCAGAGGTAAAAGGGTCTAACAAAGGGCCAATGGTTATCAAAGATATTCTAACCCATCAGGCGGGGCTTATGTCGTTTATTCCACATTGGTATCAGTTAATGGAAGATTCTGATTTTGATACAACAATGGTAGCATTTGAACAAAGCGAAGCGTTTCCGACAGAAGTAGTGCCCGGCTTATATGCAGTTCGTGATATTGAAGATAAAGTTTTTGATTGGACGATAGACTCACGCCTAACCATCCGAAGCAAAAGAGGAGGAATGCACCTCTATTTTTACAGCGATTTAGGCTTTTATATTTTCCACCGACTTATTGAAAAACTAAATGGCGAGCCTTTAGAAGTGTTTACAGATAATTATTTCTACAAAAGATTGGGGTTACAAACCATGACTTACCTTCCGCTCAAAAAATTTGAACGCTCTCGTATTGCCCCAACAGAAATGGACATCTATTTCAGAAAAAGCTTGGTACATGGAACCGTTCACGACCCCGGAGCAGCCATGAAAGGGGGCGTTTCTGGGCATGCAGGTTTGTTTAGCAATGCGCTCGATATAGGAGTAATGATGCAAATGTTCTTACAAGAAGGATGGTATGGAAACGAAAAATACTTAGAGGCAGATGTTATTAATGAGTTTAACACGCAGCCGTACGCTTACAACCAAAACAGAAGAGCATTAGGCTGGGATAAGCCTCTTTTAGAGGGCAATGGAGGAGCAACTTCAAAGTATTGTTCTCAGTCAACTTTTGGGCATACCGGCTTTACGGGAACATCTACATGGGTAGATCCGAAGCATAACTTAGTGTATGTATTTCTTTCTAATAGGATTCACCCTTTTGCAGGAAATACAAAGCTGATAAGAGATAATACCCGAAAAAAAATCCACGACATAATCTATGAGTCAATGATAGATTTTAAAGAACAGTAGTTCTAAAAAAAATCATTCAAAAATCATCACTCAAAATTCAACACGATATATAACTATGCTTAGTTTTTGGGAAAAAGAAAGTTTAGCGAAAACAGACTATCTAATTGTAGGCGGAGGGATTGTAGGTTTATCAACCGCAGCATCTCTTATAGAAAAAGAGCCTGAGGCGAATATTACCGTTATCGAAAGAGGGGTTTTCCCAAGCGGGGCAAGTACTAAAAATGCGGGTTTCGCCTGCTTTGGCAGTATTTCGGAATTGGTAGACGATTTAAAAACAGAAACCCCAGAAAATGTAGCCGCTTTGGTAGAAATGCGCTGGCAAGGAATCCAACAATTAAGAAAACGCTTAGGCGATGAAAAAATAGGACTGTATGCTTACGGCGGATATGAATTGTTATGGGATGAAAACTCAGCATACCTTTCTAAACTCGAAGAAATTAATAAAATGCTCCAGCCAATTTTTGGCGAAAATGTGTTTGAAATACGAAGCGATAAAATTAATAGCTTTGGTTTCGACCCTAAAAAGGTAAAAAGCATACTTTATAATAAGTTTGAAGCGCAGATTAACACAGGCGAAATGATGAACTCCCTCATTAAGTTTGTAACTACAAGAGGAGTGAGGATTTTAACGGGAACAACGGCAGAAGATTTTGTTGAAAACAGCAACAATGTAACCGTTCAAATTTCAACCTCAGACAAAGTAAAAGCAGAACTGAAAGCCAATAAAGTGGCATTTTGCACCAATGCATTCACAAAGAAATTTTTCCCTACGCTCGATATCGTTCCAGGAAGGGGGCAAGTATTAGTAACCAAACCTATCGAACACTTAAAGTTTAAAGGCGTTTTCCATTACGATGAAGGTTATTTCTATTTCAGAAATATAGGAAACAGAGTGATATTTGGAGGCGGTAGAAACCTAGACTACGAAGCTGAAAAAACTGAGCAATTTGGGCAAAATGACAAGCTCTTGAATCGGCTTCATCAAGATTTAAAAGAATTTATTTTACCGAATACCTCATACGAAATAGACTACAATTGGTCGGGCATTATGGCATTCGGAAAAACAAAAACACCCATTATCGAAAAGCAATCAGAGAGAGTAGTGGTAGGCGCACGCCTAGGTGGAATGGGTGTAGCCATTGGAACAACGGTTGGGGAAAATTTGGCCGAGAAATTAGTGAGAGAATAAAAAAAAGAGACTCTCTAGTCGAAGAGCCTATTAATTCAATCCAAAACCTGTAACGCTATTTCAGGACGAGACATATTGATTATTCAAAAAATTAGGTTACTATTTGGTATAATGCCAATTTCAGTTACAGATATGCTGAACAGTAATAAATAAAGTCGAAAGTATGCAACTTCACCGAATAGATTTGAAGCACAATACGATTATTCGTAATTTTATACTTTAATCATTTGTGATTCTTTCAAAATAAATACTATATATACTTCATTGTGTATATAGTAGACCTAAAACGAGCTAACTAAATTTATGCAAGACGTCATCCATCTTTTACCAGAATCGCTGGCTAACCAAATAGCTGCGGGGGAGGTCGTGCAAAGACCAGCCTCCATTGTAAAAGAACTGCTCGAAAATGCAATTGATGCAGGTAGTTCCAAAATCACGGTTATTATAAAAGATGCAGGAAAATCGCTCATTCAAGTAAACGACAATGGTTTGGGAATGTCAGCCACCGATGCTCGAATGAGTTTGGAAAGGCATTCTACCTCAAAAATTGCTAAATCAGAAGATTTATTTGCGATAAAAACGTTCGGCTTTCGTGGCGAAGCACTGGCTTCTATTGTAGCGGTATCGCAAGTAGAAATAAGAACACACAGAGAACAAGACGAGGTAGGAACAAAAATTAAAGTAGAGGCTTCTGAAGTAATTTCTCAGGAACCCGATGCTTGTGCGCCCGGAACATCTATTTCTGTGAAGAATCTGTTTTATAATGTACCTGCCCGCAGAAAGTTTCTAAAATCGAACCCTGTAGAACTTCGGCATATTATCGAAGAATTTTATAGAGTAGCCGTTGCCAATCCTCAAATAGCAATGTCATTGTATCAGGGCGATTTAGAAACGTATAATTTCAGAGGGGGAAATTTAGCCCGAAGAATTACAGAAATTTTTGGTAAAAATTATTCTTCGTTAATTGTTCCTTGCGAAGAAGAAGTACAAGATATTAGGATATGGGGCTATACGGGCAAACCCGAAATTGCCCGAAAAACAAGAGGTGAACAGTTTTTCTTTGTAAATGGAAGATTTATAAAACACCCTTTCTTAAACCATGCAGTGGCAAGTGCTTACGAAGGAATGTTGAAAGAGGGTTACTACCCTTTTTATACAATCTATATAGAAATTGACCCCGCTCGTGTAGATGTAAATGTGCACCCTACAAAAACAGAGGTAAAGTTTGATGATGAACGAACGCTTTATGCCATTGTGAACGCAGCCGTAAAGCAATCGTTGGCAAGTTACAGTGTAGAGGCTTCTTTAGATTTCCAGACCGATGTCAATTTTATTGAAAACGCATCTAGAGACTCAGAAAATCATTTCAAAAAAATGTATTCAGAAAAATGGTCTTTTACCGATAACGCCAACATCCCTCCTAAAAAAAATGTTTCGCAATGGCAAGCATTGTACCCTACGCTCAACCGGGCAATCAACAATGAAGAAGATACAAAGCCGCCCGAAGAAATGAATGTAATTGCCAGTGCAGCCAATGCTCTTGAAGAAAAAAAGGGGGTAGCCCAAATAAAAGAAATTACTAACAAAGAAAAGCAAGCCATTCAGCTCCGTAATAAGTACATACTTTTTCCTTCGCGCTCGGGAATTATGGTAGTAGATCAAAAAGCAGCCTACGAGCGAATTCTCTACGATCAATACATTCAGAAACTTGAAACGAAAGACAAACTGACACAGAAAGTACTTTTCCCAAAGTCAGTAGATATTTCAAAGTCCGATTTGGTACTGCTAGAAGAAATGAAAACGGAAATTGCCCACATCGGAATTGCGTGGGAAGTCTTCGGGGAAAATAGCATTTTAATTAACGGGTTGCCTCCAGAACTTGAAACAGTAGATTGCAAAGAGTTAATTGAGCAGCTTGTGGAACAAATTAAGCATCAGGCTGTTTCTTTAAAGGAAAACAAAAGTGATAAGCTAGCACAAACGCTAGCTAAGAAGGCCGCAATTGGGATGGAAAAACCACTAGAAATGATAGAAATGCTCAGTTTGGTAGAGCAACTATTCACTAGTTCAAACCCTAATTTTACGCCAGATGGAAAGAAAATTGTTGAGCTTCTCTATTTGAACGATATAGAGCAACTTTTTCAATAAATAGTTCATTATTTTTCATAAATAAGTAATGGTGAGCAAATGAACCTGAACTACGAAACTGATACAGAGGTACTAGTCTACGAAGATGTTGACATCGATTCCTTAAAAGAAAACCAACTTATAGTGTATAACGATGAGGTAAATACATTTGATCATGTAATTAATACCTTGATTGATATCTGTTCGCACTCGCAGGAACAAGCAGAACAGTGTACCTACATTATCCACTACAAGGGAAAGTGCTCTGTGAAGGAAGGCCCTTTCGATGATCTTGTACCGCTAAGAAATGCAATTTGCGATAGAGGTATCTCTGCCGAGGTAACGTAAATGCTACCTAAATAAAATTTAAAAAAACGCTAGTAAACAATAAACGATTTTTAGTTGAAATTCAGCTACGATGAGTGGGGTTACTAGCGTTTTCGTTTTACAAAAACTAACGAAAAAACACATACCTAATGTTAAATCAGAATATTCAATCTTTTTTTGAAGAGAAACTAAAATACTCAGAACAAGAAGAAAACAAGTACAAGAAAAAGTTGAGAGATACAGCAATTCTTAGAATAATTGTTTTTGTAGCTGGTGGGGGAATTTGTGTCTATTTTGCGAACGAAAGAAGTACAATACCATTGGTTATTTTAGGAGTAATTACAATGGGTATTTTTCTAGGATTGGTAAAAAAGTACAACCAACTTAACTACCAACTTAACTACTTTAAATGGTTAAAGCAGATCAACCAAGAAGAAGTACTAAGAAGTAATAGAAGTTTAGCAGAAATTAAAGAAGGAGGCGAAGAGTATATCGACGACCAACATCCTTATAGTAGCGATTTAGATATCTTTGGTAAAAACTCACTTTTCAAGTTCTTAAACAGAACCTCAACAGCTAAAGGAAAAGAAACGCTGGCAGTGTGGTTAAAAAAGCCGGCGGATACCGATACGGTACAGAAAAGACAAGAAGCAGTAATTGAGCTAAAAGATAAAATTGATTGGATCCAAGATTTCCAAGTAAAAGGCAGGTTTAAAAATTTTGCGAATACCTTTAATATCGAAACGTTTCTTGAGTGGCTCAATTACCCGTTACACTCTTCTATCAGTAGAAATCTAATTCCACTCATGCTTCTTTTTTCTTCTATATTTATCGGAAGCGTAATAGCACTTATTTTAGGATGGGTTTCGTTGTGGGGGCCAATTCTATCTTTAGCAATTAACTTAGTTTATATAGGGCAAAGAAATAAAGAACTACAACAAGTACTATTAGTAACCGCAAAAAGTACCGATTTTTTAAAAGCGTACTCAAAAATGATTATTTGTGTTGAAAATTTAGAGACACAATCGCCTCTTTTAACGGGCTTAAAAGAAAAATTTTTAGCGAACGGTAAAAAAGCTTCTAAAGAGATAAGCAAACTGTCGTCTGTACTTAGCCAATTAGAGGTAAGAAATAATATGTTGTTTTTTGCATTGGTGAATAACCCTTTTGTTTTTGAGAACCTCCCCTTGCGCTCGTTAACGGTTTGGAGAGAAAAGCATTCTGAAGATATTAGAGGTTGGTTAGCCGCTTTAGCGGAAATTGAGGCACTAGTAAGCCTTGCCGCTTTTACCCATGCAAACCCAGGTTTCACATTTCCCAAACTCAATGATTCTAAATTTTATTTTGAGTCGAAAGGATTAGGACACCCACTTTTAAATCCAAAAAAACGAGTTGACAACGATTTTTCTTTAATTGGAAAGGGAAAAATAGCCTTAGTTACAGGTTCTAACATGGCAGGTAAAACCACCTTTGAGCGAACTTTAGGCGTTAATGTAGTGATGGCTTTGGCAGGAGCACCTGTATGTGCCAACGAATTAGAAATTTCTTATATGGAAGTATTTTCTAGTATGAGAATTAAAGATTCTTTAGAAGAAAATGTATCTTCTTTTTATGCTGAATTAAAAAGGTTTAAATTTTTATTGGAACTGCTAGCCTCTGAAAGAGAAACGCTGTTTCTGCTCGATGAACTCCTGAGAGGTACTAACTCTGCCGATAGGCAAGATGGGATTAGAGCCATTATGAAACAACTCATTGCCAGTAAGGGCTTTGGTTTAATCTCTACCCATGATTTGCAACTGGCAGAAATGGCCGATGAATTCCCCCAAAGTATTAAAAATTACAGTTTTAACAGCCGAATAGAAAATAACAAACTTGAATTTAATTATCTGCTCGAAGAAGGAAAATGTCATAGTTTCAGTGCTTCAAAATTAATGGAGATGATGGGAATTAAAATTTCTGAAAGTTCCGATTAGCTCACTCACCTAAAATGATAGGCTCAGTACTGATGGTATTACTTTCATTTAAAGCACGGTCAACAATCTGCACTTCAAAAATCACCTCGTCGCCTTTAGCAACAGGCGATTGTAAAACACCAAGAAACAACCCAATACCATAATTAAGCTTAACTTCTAAAGCCCCTCTGTTTTCTTGCAGAATAGGAAAACGCCCATTAAAACTTGTTCCTCCAGGAAATGAAACGGCTTCGAAATTTCCATTTACTTTCTTTTTTACGGTTATAAAAAAGTTATTAACAAATCTGTTTTGAACTTCATTACCAGAACCATCAATAATAGTTGGGCTGTAAGGTGGGTCAATATCATTACTCGATAAACCCAAATCGCCATCGCCATCTTCTATCAGAATCGAAACATAAACGGAGTCGAGCGAGCGCTCAGGAAAAGGAATATTAGTTACACTAAGAAATTGAATATTTGGAGCGTCGGGAAAACTTGGCTCAGGCACACAGCCTGCAATCAACAAAAAGCCAATAATAATGTAAAACAGATGCTTAAGCTGGTTCATATATAATTACTTTGCTACACAAAAATGAATACCTCAAAAGTAAAATGATAAGTTATTTTCAATATAAAGAACTAGTCTGGCAATAAGTTCATTTAAACTATTAATATAACTATCCAATATTATGAATAGTTAGCACTAAAGTAATGGAAGCAATAAAAAGACAAACTTTTACAGGAAAAGTTAAAAGTAAAATATTAGGAAATGAAGATTTTAACTTCGATAATTTAGCACTCGAAGTGTTTCGTTGGCAGGCAAAGCACGTCCCTATTTATAAAGAGTATATTGGTAAATTAGGTGTGGAGATAGAATTGATAGATGAGATAACAAAAATCCCCTTTTTACCCATACAGTTTTTTAAAAATAAGGTAGTAAGTAGCCAGCAACACAAACAACCTTCGCTCATTTTTGAAAGCAGTGGCACAACAACCTCTACTACGAGCAAGCACTATGTTTACGATGCTTCCTTTGCTAAAAAAGTATCAAAAAAAATATTTGAAGAATTTTATGGAAGTTTGAACGACTACCAAATATTGGCATTACTGCCGTCTTATTTAGAGCGCAATAATTCTTCGCTGGTATTTATGGTTGATTATTTTATGCAATATGCATCGGAAGGTTCGGGTTTTTACTTAGATAACTTTGAAGCACTTATTGAGAAGTTACAAACGCCAAATACTCAAAAATCTAAAAAAATATTGATTGGAGTAACTTTTGCTCTGCTTGATTTAGCAGAAAAAGGTGAAAATTATCATGATATTTTGATAATGGAAACCGGAGGCATGAAAGGCAGAAGAAAAGAAATTGTTCGTTCAAACTTACACGATTTATTTAAAGAGCAACTAAAAGTAGATTCTGTACATTCTGAATACGGAATGACCGAACTAACTTCGCAGGCATACTCAAAAGGAAATGGGATTTTTAAAGCTCCTCACTGGATGAAAATATTGGTACGAGAAGCATCGGATCCTTTTTGTATAACTACCGAAGGAAGTGGTGGTATAAATGTAATAGACTTGGCAAACATAGAGTCATGCGCATTTATTGAAACCCAAGATTTAGGAAGAATATTTAAAAATGGTACTTTTGAAGTAATGGGAAGGTTTGATAATTCAGATGTGAGGGGTTGCAACTTAATGGTTAGCTAGAAAATCAATTAGAAATAAATTTATATAAAAACTTAGTAGTAATGAGAAAAATAGTAACACTAGCTTTATTAATAGGAATGATGGGAGCTTCTTCATGCGCTTACAGAACTTGCCCTACTTACGCAAAAAAAGATGCTAAAATTGAAAAAACACAAGAAGTTTCTACTTCTCATAAGAATATGTAAGTAATCGTCGGAAAGTATTTATAGCACAAAAGCCCCTTAAACAAGAGGCTTTTTGGCAGTATTTAGAATTCCGTGTATAAGAATTTAGAAGAGCAAGGGAGTTA
>CAZFQW010000021.1:0-15716 GCA_964521225.1 uncultured Roseobacteraceae bacterium | reverse complement strand
CAGATCCAGCTGCTTTACAATATTACGCTCCTTTTGCCGGAGCTTCCATTGGTGAGTTTTTTCGGGATACTGGAAGACCTGCTCTAGTAATTTACGATGATCTTTCTAAACAAGCGGTTGCTTATCGTGAAGTTTCTTTGTTACTTCGTCGTCCGCCAGGGCGTGAAGCATATCCTGGCGATGTATTTTATCTTCACTCTCGTTTACTAGAGCGTGCTGCCAAAATCAATCAATCCGATGAAATCGCGCAACAGATGAACGACCTTCCCGAAAGCATTAAGCCATTGGTAAAAGGTGGAGGCTCTTTAACAGCACTTCCAATTATTGAAACACAGGCGGGCGATGTATCTGCATATATTCCTACCAACGTAATTTCAATTACCGATGGTCAAATCTTCTTAGAAACAAACTTGTTTAATTCTGGTATCAGGCCGGCAATTAACGTGGGTATTTCAGTATCGCGTGTGGGGGGTTCTGCTCAGATTAAATCCATGAAAAAAGTAGCAGGTACACTAAAACTAGATCAAGCGCAATTTAGAGAGCTTGAAGCTTTTGCTAAGTTTGGTTCGGACCTCGATGCTTCAACTCGTTTAACAATTGATCGTGGTCGAAAAAACCAAGAAATATTGAAGCAAGGGCAGTATTCTCCCGAAAGTGTAGAAAGACAAGTAGCAATTATTTATGCATCGATAAATGGTGTACTAGATAAAGTAGCTATAGATAAAGTGAGAGCATTTTCAGAAGAGTTTTTGCAAACACTAGAAGATAAGCACAGAAATTTACTTGACGAGTTGCGAGCAGGTAAACTTACCGATGAAGTGAAAGACACTTTAATGGAAGTAGGAAAAGGTATTGCCGAAAACTACGCTTAAAATAAACTAGTAATCAATATTAAGAATAGCTCAAAATGGCGAATCTTAAAGAAATAAAAGGTAGAATAAGTTCAATAACTTCTACGCAACAAATTACCAAAGCCATGAAAATGGTTGCGGCTGCCAAATTGCGTAAAGCTCAGGATAGAATTATTCAGCTAAGGCCTTATTCTGAAAAACTCTCAGGAGTACTTCAAAATGTTTCTTCTACTTTAGGTTCAGAAACTCCGAACCCCTATTCAGAAGCCAGAGAAGTGAAAAATGTACTAATCATTTCAATTACCTCTGATAGAGGATTGTGTGGTGGCTTTAATGCAAATGTTATGAAAGCAACTTCGAAGCTAATTGAAAAAAAGTATAAATCTTTTCAGAAAAGTGGCAATCTGGAAGTACTTCCGATAGGGTCTAAAGCACATGATTTTTTTAAAAAGAGAAATTTTAAAATTATCGATACCTATGCTAACCTTTTCACTCGGCTTACTTTTGAGAATGCGAGAGAAGCGGCCGAAATGGTAATGGAAGGTTTCTTAAATAAGAGGTATGATCGTGTTGAGATTATCTACAATGAATTCAAGAATGTAGCTACTCAAATTGTAAGAACAAATCAGTTTCTGCCGCTTGAAGAGAAAGCATTGGAGGCAGGTACTGCTTCACAAGAATACGATTATATTTTTGAGCCAGAAAAAGAAGAAATTATTAATTTAATTATTCCTAAAACGCTTAAGACTTCTTTCTATAAAGCGATTTTAGAATCGAACGCTTCTGAGCATGGCGCTAGAATGACAGCAATGGATAAAGCAACAGATAATGCTGGAGAACTCCTAAAAGAGTTAAAATTAACCTACAACAGAACAAGACAAGCCGCAATTACAACTGAAATTCTTGAGATTGTTGGTGGTGCAGAAGCGCTATCGCAAGGTTAAAATTTGAGTATTATAATGATATCATAAAAGGGGATTGTTCAACTGGACAATCCCCTTTTTAGTTTTAAATGAACTTAATAGTGTTTAAGTAAATACTACAATGCCTAAGGATATGTATTCTAGTATGTTCCACCTGCCGAAAAGTAATCCGATATTACCTATTCTTTCAAAGTGTTTGGTAGTACGATGCTTCATTTTTTCTGAGCCTATTCTATTTCAGGGTTGATAGACTTCTTATAAAATCTCTTTAATCATCAGAAAATATTCAATTCTAATTTGATATTAATAATTTAGACAACTACATCAATTAAAAAATAGAAACCAATGAAAAAACTCTTTTATCTACTACTACTTTTGGCTTTTGCCTGCGAAGCACCGCAAGAAACCACCAAACTAACCGCTGAACAACAACGTTGGGAAGCACAAGCAGAAAATATTAGTATTATCCGAGATAAATTCGGGATC
Source organism: uncultured Roseobacteraceae bacterium (assembly GCA_964521225.1). Lineage (GTDB taxonomy): Bacteria > Bacteroidota > Bacteroidia > Cytophagales > Flammeovirgaceae > CAYUJH01. The sequence goes on along the minus strand of CAZFQW010000021.1, from coordinate 13,456 downwards.
CCTCATGTTTATGGAAAAACTGATGCCGATGCAGTTTTTGGGGTGATTTACGCCCAATGTGAAGACGATTTCAATCGTGTAGAAACCAACTTTATCAATGGGATGGGAAGATTGGCAGAAACTGAAGGGGAGTCTGCAATTTACCGTGATTTGCGCATGAAACTGTTTGTAAACCCCGATGATTTTAAAAAGAAATTCGAGGAAAGCCCTGAGTGGCTCAAAACCTTAATGACTGCTCATGCCGATGGTATCAACTATTTCTTGTACAAACACCCCGAAGTAAAACCAAAGGTGATTGAAAAATTTGAGCCATGGATGGCACTAACTTTTAGCGAAGGAAGCATCGGTACGGACATCGAACAAAATAGCATTAGCGACTTAAAGGATTTATATGGTACACAGGGGGACGACGATATGTCTTTTCATATCGAAGAAACACCTGAATGGGAAAGGCCCGATACGGGTTCTAATGGGTTTTCAATTGCTCCTAAATTGGCAGGAGAAGGGAAAACTCTATTTGTAATTAATCCGCATACCTCGTTTTTCTTTCGTTCCGAAGTACACATGAACAGCGAAGAGGGGCTAAATGCTTATGGCGCAGTAACTTGGGGGCAATTCTTTATTTACCAAGGTTTCAATGAGCGATTAGGCTGGATGCACACCTCTACCTATGCCGATGCTATTGACGAGTACGCAGAAACGATTATCGAAAAAGAGGGTAAATACTTTTATAAATATGGCGAAGAAGAACGCGAGGTAATCACTAAAAGCATTGCTGTTCCGTACAAAACCGAGGCCGGGATGGAAGAAAAAAACTTTACCGTTTACTATACTCACCACGGCCCAGTTATCCGAAAAGAGGAGGATGGAAAATGGATTGCAGTGAAACTGATGGAACGCCCGATTGGTGCGCTCACACAATCTTACAACCGTATGAAAGCCCAAAATTTTGAAGAATTTGACAAAGTGATGCAACTGCGTACCAACTCTTCTAACAATACCGTTTATGCCGATGCTGATGGTAAAATTGCCTACTATCACGGTAATTTTATGCCGAAGCGCAACCCTCAGTTCGATTTTAATAAGCCCGTAGATGGTAGCAACCCTGCTACGGAGTGGGACGGACTGCACGAAGTCTCTGAACTAATTCAGGTGATTGACCCTCCCAACGGCTGGATTCAGAATTGTAACTCTACACCTTTTACTGCTGCGGCTGAGCATAGCCCGAAGAAAGAAGATTACCCCGCTTACATGGCAACCGAGCCAGAAAACTACCGTGGTTTACATGCCGTTGCTCTGCTGAAAGAATGGCAAGACTTTACACTTGAAGGGATGATCAAATTTGCCTATGATCCTTATTTAACCGGTTTCGACTACCTATTGCCACCACTGTTTAAAGCGTATGATGGGGCAAGTGCAGCCGATAAAGCAGAATTAAACAAAGCAATTGATTTATTGAAAGGGTGGGACAGAAAATCGAGCAAGGAGTCGGTAGAAACCACTTTAGCCGTTTTTTGGGCACAAAATCTACGTGCTGCTTCTTACAATGCCGAAGACCTTCATGGTATGAATGTATACCAATATATGGAAGAAAAAGCCCCGGCAGCCATGCATATTGCCGCATTGAAAAAAACAATTAAAACAATGATAGAAGACTTTGGGAGCATCAGTGTACCACATGGCGAAGTGAACCGCTACCAAAGAATTAATGGCAATATCCAACAAGATTTTAACGACGACAAAGCAAGTACAGCCATTGGCTTTTCTTCTTCTCGTTGGGGTTCGTTAGCTTCTTTTGGCGCACGCAAATATCCCGGAACTAAAAAAATGTACGGTACTAACGGAAACAGCTTTGTTGCCTTTGTAGAGTTTGGCGATACGCTAAGAGCCAAAAGCATTACTGCGGGAGGTCTTAGCAGCAACCCTAATTCGACCCACTTCAACGACCAACTAGCGCTTTACAAAGATGGGAAATTCAGGGATGTACGCTTCTACCGCAACGATGTTGAAGCAAACGCAAAGAGTACTTATAAGCCTGGGGAGGAAATGAAGTAAAAGCACCTAACTAACAAGGTTACTTGGGGCAACCTTGTTAGTTACTATTTTATCTTATTTTCAATAAAAAATTGTAGCACGACTACTCGTTTATTGGTATTTAGATATTTAAAATGGCACTACTGCTTAACATTTCGGTTTGCGAGGACATAAAACGAGGCTACTATACAGTGAGCAGTATTAAACTCCACTGGGGGACTCTACCGCTCATTTCAACTATAATGTCCAAATGTTCAGGCGTATCAATCAATATTTTATACTATTATCGACCAAAATGAGGGCTTGTCTTAATTTAAGAAATAGAGTCTCATTTTCAGGTAGTTACCTCATATTAAATGCAAGTTAATCTTGTCTGAGTACTTAGAATAACCTAGTTTACTAGATGAGGGTAGTCAGTTGCACGACCTTGGAATTTGAGAATGGTATCTTTCACAATCACTCCTTTATCTATATTAATAGCATTTTTGATGGTGATATTTTGGTTCCAGCTTAGTGGCCCTGCTATCACCGATTGTAGGTGTACAATTAATGCAGCAGAAATAGACCTTGAGGCACTTTCCCAAAAATAACTTGGCGTGTGATCTACTGCATAATAATCTATACGGCTGTCTATCGATAGTATTGGATTTTTAAAAGTAGTAGGTTTCGCAAAGTAGAAACCCATGCCTTCATCGCAACTTACATCTATAATCAGCGTCCCTGCCTTGAGGCAATCCTTTTCTTCTTCAATTACAAAATTGATAGGTTCGCTTGTATCTTGGTAAGTACCGTTAATAATTATTTCTGATTCGCTAATTAAATCCAAGAGAGTTCGTTCTGAACCATCATGTTCAACTATTTTTAGTCGAGGCTCATTAACGCCACCTTTTTCGATACGCACATAGTTTACATCCAATATTTCTTCTCTAACTTCGTGGTCAGGTCTTTGGATACAGATGGTAATATCTCTAAAACCGTGCGCTTTTAGTGCATAAATAGCACCCCTACTAACCGCACCAAAGCTAAAAATAATGACTTTCCTTTGATTTCCGTAATGCCCGTCTATTCCCTTAAGTTGCAGGGCGTGTATAACGGCGCTATACCCTGCCATTTCGTTATTTTTATAGAAGGTATGCCTACCCACTTGTCCATTCGGATTCCAAACAAACATGTCTTCAAAGGCAATCAGGGTCAGTTTTCTGTCGATAGCAGTTTGCGTAATCAGCATTTGCTGAGCGCAGTGGGGATACCCCCAAAGAATTCCTCCTAATTTTAATTCTTTCAAATCTGAAAGCACAGGCTTGGCAATAATAGCCGCCCCAAGATCAGATAATATTTCTGATCTTGAAGCTATTCCCCCTGTTTGGTTGGCAATTTCTTCATCTTCTATATTAAACGGTTTGCCATATCCTTCTTCGAAAATGAGCTTTCTGCGAATATTTTCTGGAAGCCGTTTCAGATGCTCCGGATGAATTGGGACACGTCTTTCATTCTCTTTTTTTGAAGTGCCAATGACACCCATTTCTGATAAAACCATATTATTTTCTTTTTGATTGAAACCGAGCAGCACTAAACTAATGAGGCGAGTGAGGCTTTATGATGAGATTCCTACGAGGGGTTACTTACAAGCAATCAGGCATTAAGTTGATAACCAGTGTATCAATAATCAAAAAGGACTAAAAACAGTCATCTTTCATTTCACCCCGAATGAGTGAAGGGGATGATTAATATCAACGGATAAATAATCCAAACCTTAAGTTACGGTAATTAAGTCAGCTTTACGTCCATAATATTTATTTTGTATGTAATAAAAATATAAAAACAACCCTTACGATTCAATTTTCCCACGCCTTTTTCTTACTGTTGTGCGACTATCCCAATGCCCTAAACGAGCGCCTCTAAATGCGATAAAAATCGAAAATTATCTATATTCTCGTACTTTCTTATAACGCTTGCATAAAATCCTCACTAAAAACTTGCTTTAATCTGAAAATAAACTCTTCTGCATTTTCCTTAGAAAAAACCATTGGCGGTTTAATTTTAAGGACGTTATTGTCCTTCCCGTCGGTGCTCATTAAAATGCCTAAATCCCTCATTCTGTTTGAAAGGTAGGCTGCTTTTTGTGCCAAAGGCATTTTCTGCGCATCGACTAGTTCGAACCCTAAAAATAAACCTTGCCCACGTACATCGCCTATGATAGGGAAGGGGCTTTGAAGTTTTTTTAATTCAGCTTTCAAATAGTTGCCTACTGTAAGGGCATTTTCCTGTAGTTTTTCGTCTTTAATTACCCGAAGCACTTCCGTTCCTATGGCACAAGAAACAGGGTTTCCGCCAAACGTATTGAAATACTCCATGCCATTGGCAAATTGTTCGGCAACGGCTTCTGTGCAAACCACTGCGGCTAATGGGTGCCCATTGCCAATGGGTTTTCCAAAGGTAACGATGTCGGGGGTAACGCCGTGCTGCTCGAAGCCCCAGAAATGAGTGCCCACCCTTCCACAACCTACCTGTACTTCGTCGGCTACGCATAGGCCACCCGCATTGCGAACTAGTTGGTAGGCTTCTGCCAAAAAATTAGCGGGAAGTTCTATTTGCCCGCCACAGCTAATGATGCTTTCGCAGAAAAAACCAGCAATATTTCTACCTGCTGACTGCACTTTTTCAATCTGTTCTTGCAGGTGCTTTGCGTATTTTGTTCCCGCGTTTTCGCCTTGGTAAATTCCTCGGAACGAATCGGGTAAAGGAACAATATGCGTGTGTGGCGGCACACCGTTTCCTCCTTTTCCATCAAACTTATACGAACTAATTTCAATGCAGCCATTGGTGTTCCCATGATAGCCAATTTCCATGGCAATCAGGTCTTTTTGCTGTGTGCAAGTGCGCACCATCCGCAAGGCTAGTTCATTGGCTTCGCTTCCTGAGTTAACAAGATGCACCACGGAAAGCTCAGGCGGAAATGTCTGCAACAGTATTTCTACAAACTCATTTATTTTCTCATTTAAATACCTTGTATTTGTATTTAATAGCCCCATTTGTGCCTGCCCTGCTTGCACTACTCTAGGGTGTTCGTGCCCTACATGAGCTACATTATTTACGGTGTCTAGGTATTTTCTGCCTTTCGTATCTATTAAATGAACGCCCGAACCTCTCACAATATGCAAGGGCTTTTTGTAAGAAATGCTCATTCCTTTTCCCAAATGTTTTTTTCGGTACGAAAGGATATTTTCGAGGTTATCTACCCTCTTTTTTTTTGTGTCGGGGAGCTGAAAAAATAAATTGGGGTCGGGGCAAATACTTCGCCATACGGCAGCTTCATTTTGGTAGGCAACGCCAGGGAAGTCATCTTCAAAGTGGAGCATAGAAAGCATAATTTGGAAGTGCAAATGAGGCGACCAATTTCCGTTTTCTTCTGTATTTCCTAAATAGCCTATTCGTTCTCCTTGTTTTACTTTAGCACCTACTTTTTTCTGATGAACACTTTCGGCAGAAAGGTGCCCGTAAAGGCTATAAAAATGAAAGTGATTTAAAGTATGTTTTAAAATAATTAATCCGCCATATTTTTTATTTCCTTCATCCAATACCGCCGTACAGATTTCGCCCTCAAAAAGAGCATGAACAGGCGTTTGGGCAGGTAACCAAAAATCGAATCCTATGTGTACCGTTCTTTTTTCTGCTCCGCTGTTCCCATTTCTATTATAATCTGAAGAGGTATAAATCACACGCGATTCTAAATATCCTCCTGCAATTATTTTATGGGGGACCTCCTCTTGTAAACGGCTAATTTTGTATTGAAAAAAAGCAAGGTCGTTAAATTCCGATTGGCTACCGAGCCAAGAACTACCTACGCTTAAATCTAACAATTCAATTTCCTTTTTTTGAATTGAAGGAAAGAGTACTTCTAGCCCTACCGTGTGCTGAATTGCCCAATTTTTAAAGGCTTCTTCGTGTGGATGCGCCGTAAAACCACACACTTCTCTGAAACTGTAGTAGGCAAATTTGCTATCAATTTCAATCCATTTTTCTAATAAATCCCAAGCAGGTTTTTCGCTAATTAACAGGTATTTATTTTCTGGCTCTTTTCCCTTATTAATTGCCGATTTAGTAACGCTAATTACCAACCGCATGGCCACTAAATTATGTAAGTATTTCAGGGCTGTTTCTTCTAAAGGAAACGACTGATGATAGCCCTTTACGATAGCCAAAGATGCCTCTAAAGGGTTGGGCTTCCCCATTACGGCATAGGCAATGGCAATGGCTAAGTCGTTAATGGTTTGTGTGAAAACAGCATCGCCATAATCTATAATGGCTGCTACTTGTGGGGAAATTAATTCATTTGTTACAATGATATTGTTGTCGTTGGCATCGTTGTGTACGACGCTTTTTCGTAGCGAATTAAATGCTGATTTATTATGAATAAATTGATTTAAAAAAATAGTAGCTATCTCTTTTTGTTTTCCTTCAAATAATTGTAGGTAGTCTTTTACCCATTCTGCTTGGGCAGTATCCCAATCAATTTTTCTGTGCGCGGCGGGGTGGTCGTAGCTTTGGAGTGCCTGTGCGATTTTTCCTGCTTCCTTTCCAAGACTTTCTAATAAAGAATCGTTAATTGGATTTACCGACGACCATAAACGCCCTTCAATCCAGTTAAGTAGGCGTACCTTTCGCTTGTTTCCGCTCTCGTCGCAAATGATACTAATATGATTTCCTTCTGTATCAGGAAACGATTTTGGATAGTTAAAATCAGGGTTTTGTTGGTGGATATGCTGCAAAATACTACTCTGAAAATCTATGTATTCTGCGGAAACATCGGGTCGAGAGATTTTTAATAGGTAGGAGGTTGTATCTGTGGTAATTTTAAAGTTAAAATCTAGCTCACCGGGGAGAGGGCTTATTTTTCCATGAATTTTATATAAGTTTTCGGCAATTGTTACCGCTTTATCTGCCGAAATTTTAATAGAAGTGTAATCTATGTTCATTATCATTTTATGAATTAAGGACTTGTCTTAATTTAATTTGAGAAAAAGTATCTCATCGCCAAATGGTTACCTCATATTAAACATCATTTAATTTTGTTCGAGTACTTAGGAACCTGGAAAGTTTAAGATAATAATTCGTGGGGTAACAATAAAAAGGGGCTTTTCAAAATTGCGCAAAAAATAAAATTAGAAGGGGGCGATACCGAGCAATAAATATGTGATTTTAAAAGCGAGCTGCTACTATTTACTCAGATTCAGGATTCTAAGTGCGCCTTGAACTACTAAAGCGAAAACGACGATTCCTATAATTAAATCGGGTTTATTTGAATTTAACCAGTTTACCAAAACTCCTGCTATAATTACCCCTAAATTGATAACCACATCGTTTGAAGTAAAAATCATACTTGCTTTTATATGTGCTTCTTCTTTGTTTTTGGCTTTTTGTAAAATATAAAGACAAATTCCGTTTGCAATCAGCGCAAAAATGGAAACAATAATCATTGTTGAAAAGTCGGGAAGTTTTTCATCACCAAAAAATCTTCTTAATACCTCCATCAATCCAACGGCTGCCAATATTATTTGAAAATAACCTGCAAGTAACGCCACCCGTTTTTTTCCAGTTATTGTCCCTCCTACCACAAAAAGACTAATCCCGTAAACGAAACTATCGGCAAGCATATCTAAACTATCGGCAATAAGCCCCATCGATTTTGAAATTAACCCTGTGGTTACTTCGACGATAAAAAAGCTAAAATTGATAGCAAGAACGGCCCAAAGCAAACTTTTTTGATTTGTGTTTTCTTTAAATACTGTTTCCTCAGTGGGTTCGGATAATATTTTTTTTCCACCTAAATTCAGTTCGATAATCGATTTTTCGATTTGCTCAATTTCACCACTATGAAAAACAGTTAATTTTCGATTCGGAATATCAAAATTTAAATTAGCAATACTTGAAATTTCATCTAATTTCATTCTAATTAAGTTTTCCTCTGAGGGACAGTCCATTTTGGCAATTTCAAATATTGTTTTTTGCATTTAGTTTCTTGTTTTTTTAGCTATAAAATTTATTAAATAAGTGTTTGATTTTAAATTGCGAATTGTCAAAATACTCATTTTAGGTGCTTAAAAACCAATATCAAAAAAATAATTGCCCTGTAATGATTTTGCTCGAAGTGATTTTTGCTACAATCTCCACCACAGATTTTACGGTTCTTTTTTGAGCCTAAAGCATAAATTTTGGTGTCATTCTGAGCTTGCGAAGAATTTAGCAATAGGAAAGCAGATGACCGCACCGATAGAAACGATTAACCCCAAATAAGTACAAGGCTTGTTTAGAAACGAAACGCTCATTTTTTCGCAGCTTAGTATGGCAAATCGTTTTTTATAGCCAACTTTAATTGCACCCACTAAAAATCAGGAACCTGTATTAGAAGATGCAGAAAAGAAGGTGAAAGTAGCGATGGAAAAAATCAACATATTCTTTATTAGCGATTGGAAAAGCTACCAAGAAGAAGCATCGGAATTATCTTTAGAACTGATAAAATCTTACGATACTATAAAAAAAGTAGAGGAAGAGAAGAAAAGTAATTGCATGAATTATAAAGGCTTATAAGGGTTTTGAACCCCTATAAGCTTAATTATTAGTTATTTAAGATTTTACCACTTAAATATTTTGCAAACTCAGCAGTTGTATAAAAGCCATGCCCCGCCTCTGGGATAAGGTCGGTTCTTAAATTCATTTTTGATACCCAGCTTTGGTCTGGCTTGTTGCTGTCTTCTTTGCCATAGTAAAGAGATATTCTACCAAGGGGTTTGCGTTCTTCTTCTCGGAGGCGAGTAGCAGAAACAAGATGCATGCTCTCAAATCTTAAGCTCTGCATAGCAGCTTTCCATGCAATTGCCCCACCGATACTAAATGCTAAAACAGTTACTTTTTCGGGCTCTGCGGCAAGTAAGTTTTTAACAGCGGTATCAATCCCTTCCGCTACAAATTGTTTGTGTAACGCTTTCTCTTCGTAAGGTAATTTGTTGATTTTTCCTAGTTCGCAGCAGTCGTAAAAAGTGATATCAAAAAAATCTTCTAGCAATTTTTGGTAATGCTCTACCCACTGCGATTTCTGTTGGCCCCATAAATCTGAAAGAATAATAAGTCGTTGTTTCATTTATTAAATTTGTTTTATTACTAGAAAATTGCCAATTAATATCTTTGGTGGTGTTTAGTTAAGTTGCTGGTTAAAATAATTTTAAATCAGACTTGTTCAGCATTTGCTATCCTGAGCCTGCGAAGAAACTTTAATGCCTCCTTCATTAAGATTCCTCACTCTGTTCGGAATGACAGTTTTAAGAGATATCTCCTAGGTAGTATGAAGCAGTTTTTACGCTATCATATCTTTTAAAAAGTTGGAATTTATCGAATTATTAAAAAATAGAAGATTTTGATTGTTAGTAAAGTATACAGAGTTAATCATTATCGCAACGCAACCAAATTAAAAAAGTGTTTGAAGGCTTGGTAAAGATGCTGCGCTGCAAAAGTACTCATTTTTTATTCTTCAAGCTTTTTTTTACCTAGGCCTAACTTCGCTTTTAGTGCAGCCAATTCCTGCGAGGCATTTCCTTGCTCTACTTCTTTCAATATATCCTTTGCTTGTTTGATCAGCCCACCAATGGCAGTTTCCACCTGCTGAACGCCCTTGGATAAAGTGCCCAAAAGGTCAGCAGCCTGTGTTTTTAGCTTCATTCGTTCAAGCATCTGCTCAGGGGTTTCGTTGGTAGCACCGGGGCTTATGTAAATATCGTTCGTTTGTGTTTCTAGCTGATTGAGGTGTCCTTTTTGTACTTCCATTTCCCGCTCAATTCCCGATAAAGCATCGCTTAAAGTATTTCGGTTAGGTGGGAGCGGAGTGGTATTTTCTGCTTTAAGGTACATATCCATTAACCGACTTCTGGCAGTATCAACATCAGTTTTAAGATGTTCAAGCTCTTTTTTAAGCGCCTGAATTTGAATGAGTATTGCGTCTTCCATCTGTAAAATTTTTAAGAATGCCTTGAAACACAGGGCTAAATTCTATTAAAGTCATCGTAAATAATTAACTTGATTTTTTGCGAAATTAACACAAAATCAACTGAATATATGAAACATCTACTACTTCTTTGTTTTCTAAGCTCTTTAGCTTTCGCCATAAATGCCCAAAACCTGCTCTTAAAACCCGATAGGGTTTTCGATGGAATGAAAATGCAAGAAAACTGGGTGGTTTTAGTAGCGGGCAATAAAATTGTGGAGGTAGGAGCAGAAAAAAACATCAGAATACCTAAAAATACCCAAGTAAAAGAATTGGCAGGTACAACCTTGCTTCCGGGAATGATTGAAGGGCACTCGCACCTTTTACTGCACCCTTACAACCAAACCAACTGGAACGATCAAGTACTGAAAGAACCGAACGCTTACCGAGTAGCAAGAGCCGTAGTGCATGCTAAAAAAACGTTAATGGCAGGAGTAACCACCACCAGAGATTTGGGAAGTGAAGGCGCAGGCTATGCCGATGTAGGGCTTAAGAAAGCTATTAACGACGGGGTGATTCTCGGCCCCAGAATGCTCGTAGCAGGTAGGGCAATTGTTGCCACAGGCAGCTATGGCCCCAAAGGATTTAAACCCGATTTTGAGGTACCACTCGGTGCAGAGCCTGCCGATGGGCAAGACCTCATTAGAGTGGTAAGAACACAAATTGGGAAAGGGGCTGACGTTATAAAAGTATATGCCGATTACCGCTGGGGGCCTAATGGCGAGGCAATGCCGACTTTTTCTATTGAGGAGTTGAAAACAATTGTGGAAACTGCCAAAAGTAGCGGTAGACCAACGGTAGCCCATGCCGCTACCGCAGAAGGAATGAGGCGGGCAACCCTTGCAGGCGTAGAAACAATTGAGCACGGAGATGGTGCCACCCTAGAAGTGTTGCAACTGATGAAAGAAAACAATGTAGCACTTTGCCCAACCATTGCCGCAGGCGATGCCATTTCGCAGTACCAGGGTTGGAAAAGAGGCGTTGACTCAGACCCTGCCAGAATAGTGAATAAAAAGACCTCTTTAAAGTTAGTGATACAGTCTGGCGTAACGGTTTGTGCCGGGGGCGATGTAGGTGTTTTTGAGCATGGCGACAATGTAAGAGAGCTTGAAATGATGGTAGAATATGGTATGAAACCTTTGGCTGTTTTACAGTCGATTACGGCAATTAATGCCCAATTATTTCATTTAGAGAATAAAGTAGGAAAAATTGAAAAAGGACTTTTAGCCGATTTAATTATTGTAGAAGGAAATCCCTTAGAAGATATTTCAGCCCTCAGAAAAATTAAAATAGTAATGAAAGAAGGGGTGATTTATAGGGAGGAGTAGATTTTTTAGCATAAAAAAAATGAGCCGCCTTTTATTTGAGGCGGCTCAATTACGCTATTAACTAAATGTTCGATTACAAATTATAAAAGCACTCATAGTGAGCATTTTAGCTCATAAATAAATTATATCAATTGCGTTTAAGTACTTAACTACTTAGAGCATGTTTAAAAATTTAATTTCTTAAAAACGAATTATCATAAAATAATAATTTGTGTAACGTTGTCTTAGCATTTGTTCATTTTTCCTTGATGAAAAACGAACCAAAAAATCAAGAAAATCCAAAGCTTCCACCCTTCATACCCACCCTAACCCCCGCTGGATTTTCGTGCCTGCGCTCTTTAAATTTCTTATTTTCAAATGCTTACAAAAACTTAAACATGCTCTTAATAGCTAAGAAGCATTTAATTAAAATACATGGTAATTAAGGGAAAATGCCATTTTCAATATAGTTAAGTGCAATTTTATTGATTGAAACAATAAAGGCAGCGGTTCTTAAATTGGTTATATTATTTTTTTTGGCAGTCGCTCTTAGCTCTTGGTACGATTCAACCATTGTTTCTTCCAAGGCAGAATCTACTAAGTCTGCTTCTCCTGCTCCTTTAATAATTTCTTTGCGCTGTTTGTAAGTTAAGTTAGTATCCGAGGCATGCTCTATGGCATTTACAATGCGCTCGTTGTTAAGCTGATCGTAACGTTTTTGTAGCTTCCCAAACGACATGCGAGAAAGGTTTTTTAACCACTCGAAATAAGAAACGGTTACTCCCCCTGCATTGAGGTAAATATCGGGCAGGATCATAATATTTCTGTCGATTAAGATTTTTTCGGCTTCGTTGGTTACAGGCCCGTTGGCGGCTTCTGCTACAATTTTTGCTTTAATTTTAGGGGCATTTTCAGCGGTAATTTGGTTTTCAAGCGCAGCAGGAATTAGAATGTCGCATTCATATTCTAGTAATTCAAAGGAATTTTCAATAGGTTCTGCTCCTGGGTAGGTCATTAAAGAACCCTCTGCTTTTCTGTGCTTAAATACCTTTTCTATATCGAGCCCTTCTGGGTTGTAAATTCCGCCTTCTTTTTCGGCAATTCCAATAATTACTGCTCCTGCTTCTTGCAAAAAGTAAGAAGAAAAATAGCCGACATTACCTAAACCTTGTACAATTATTTTTTTACCACTAATCCCAGACCTTAGCCCTATGGCAGCCATGTCGTCGTTAAAGCTCACAACTTCTTTTAAGCCGTAGAACACCCCTTTTCCTGTGGCTTCGTTGCGCCCCCGGATACCTGCTTGAGAGAGTGGTTTGCCCGTTACGCAGGCATCGGCATTAATATCCTCGGGGAAAAGAGATGCATAAGTATCTGAAATCCAAGCCATTTCTTGCTGTCCTGTTCCGTAATCGGGTGCGGGAACATCAATAGCAGGGCCAATGAATTTTTTAATAGCAAGTTCGTAAGTGTATCGTCGGGTGATGCGCTCAATTTCGTTGATAGAATAATCCCAACGGTCTATTTTAACGCCTCCTTTACCTCCTCCGAAAGGGACATCCACCAAAGCGCATTTAAAGGTCATCAGCGCGGAAAGTGCCTTTACTTCATCTTCGTTTACTTGAGAGCTATAGCGGATCCCACCTTTTACTGGTTTTTTATGGTGCGAGTGCTCGGCACGATACGCCTCAATTACCTCGTACTCGCCGTTGTCTCTTCTGATTGGAAAGTACATTTTGTAAATGCTGTTACACTGCTTAATTTGCTCAATCAATCCTTTCGGGTGGCTTGTATAAGTAGCGGCTATATTAACCGTTTCTAATACATCCTTAAAAAAACTGTAGTCTGCGCTCATATTTTGTTAGTCTTTCGGTTAAAACGCTTGAAGTGTTGATATCTTGAAAATATTGGAATACATTTTCATGTAATGACCTAAGGTAAGAAACTAAGAGTTATAATGGCAATGGTTTATAGAGGAATATTTTTGAATGTTATAAAGTAAAGCAAATAGGGGGGGCTTATAAGAAGAGCCTGTATAGAATTTAGTGTATAAGGGAGATTACAAATTTTTTGAATGATT
>CAZFQW010000020.1:0-16195 GCA_964521225.1 uncultured Roseobacteraceae bacterium | reverse complement strand
CTCTTACAACTGTATGTTTATAACATTGTATCGCTTTTCAAGGAGGGGTTAGGGGTGGTTGCTCCCTCGCTCTTTGTTAGGACGTGCTTATAGAAACAGCAGAACTCACCGACCTACCCCTAGCCGAAGTAAAAAAAATAGCCCAACGGTTAAAGGGCTAAACAAAACGCTGGCAGTCGTTAATGCCATTCTACAGCCTTTTTGGCTTACAGGGGCATTGTGGGTGGGTACGAGCGAGGACGCTCGTACCAGAGGGGTTATTACTAATGTTTATAAATGTGCTCATACTTTAGTTATAACACTGAATCCGCTATTTTTTATATACCGTGTTGGCGGTAGTTATTATTCAATCCAAAGTCTTTTCATGTTCTCTACTGTTAAATCGCCTGTAAGGTATTTAGCAACAACATCATTATATTTTTTATCGTTATTGATAGCCTTTTTTAATGTGGACTTAAAAAAATCTTTATTTGAGATTGGCACTTCTCCTTGTAATAACAGTCTAATCCAATTTTTCATTTTTTCTTCACCTATTTCTTTTTCAATACTAAATAATATTGCTGTTTGATAATCATAAGCATATGATTCACGGTCATTGGTGTTTTCAGATTTATGAAAATCGAGCATAGCTTTAAACTTGAAATTTGGGTCTTCAAACCATTCAATTGCTTGTGTTATTTCATTCCTAGTGAAATTAGTATCTTTTTTTTGACTTACATATTTGTACGCTAAAAACTGAGCAAAACCTTCATCAATTAATGATTCTAAGTAAGAATTACTGCGTTTAAGATTGCCAAAATAGTAATGACTAATTTCATGAGCTATTGTCGTCAAATTATTACTATTATACGATTTTAAACTTGTATGTAGATCATGTGGTGGGTCTCCTACAACAGTTATTGCTGGATAACTAAAAAATGCAAACCCATATTTTTTTGCGGCAACACCACCATCAATCCAAACTATTTTGTCTTGGTATTTGATATATGTATAATCAGACATAAAATCAAATATTTGATTATTTAGCACATCTATTTCTTTTAATTCTGCATAGGTAAAGTTTGAATTTAGTAAATAGGCGGTTTCACTTTCTTGTATATTGTATTTTCCGATGAATAATAAAGGTTCACGGGCTACTTCACTTTTGAAGTTTATCGACTTGCCTTTTGTTGGTATGGCACCATTTATATACATTGTTTCACAATCATTGCAATCAATTGTTATTTTATATTTTAATTGGTCATATTGCAATTCATTGATAGGATCATAAATGGTTGGATACCACGCTGATTGTAAACCGTCAACTCTAAGATTGCCTTTTACAAACGCTACATTTCCTCTCCAATCTTCTTTTTGCATTTTTGACTCAATGGTATCGTTTACAACAGGAAATTTACCGACATAACGAAAACGAATGTTGTCAGGATAAAACTTTTCTCCTTTTGTATTTGAAGGAATATAATAGGAAACCGTTTCGTCTGATTGAATAGAGTCTGTAAAGTCCCGATTAAATCCAACTAAAAAAGAATCGGGATTTTGGACCTCCATATTTAAAATATTCAACCCTTTATTTAGGCGAATTACATATTCCTTTGGAAGTTCTAATTCTGTCAATTGTAAGTCGCACTCAATTGTCCCATTTTGAATAGAAACTTTCACATTTCCTGATAACATTGGTATTTTTTCTTGTCCAAATGCAAGACTACTTGCGAAAAATGAGATTATAATAAATAGTTTCAAATTTTTCATATCGTTTGTTTTAATTACCGCACAACATCTCCACAAACCCACCTACTAAAAGGTGCGTTTATCTTCCTTATGTCTGTAAGTAATTTCTGTGGTTTAAATATCAAAGTCATCTAAAGGGCTTTTAATTTGGGCTTTCCCTGCTTGAGTGATATGGGTGTAAATCTCTGTGGTTTTGCTGCTGCTATGACCTAGCATATCTTGTATGTAGCGGAGACTTACTCTTTTTTCCTTCTTCTAGTACAAGCGTCCCTCACTTGTACCCCTCCCCTCGCACAATGAATGCCCACAAAAGCCAACAGCATCGGGCAAATCCGAAAGCGAATGAACGTAGAAACAAGCAACAAGATAAACAGACAATCGACTCAATTCTACAGTAGGTCTTCGTTGCTACTTAATTTTTTACCGTACTGTTGAGTATGGGGAGTATTCAAAAAAATAAAAAGGAAATTTAGAACCTCTTAGAAAGACAATAGGTTTTATACCTGACAAACAAAACTGTTGTTTCGATTAGATACAAAATTTCAATTTATAAAAAAAAGAAACCTCTGAATATCAGAGGCTTCATTCTACTTTAATAAACTAAACTAACAAACAAACTTCGTATAACAAACCCAACCAATTCTATTTTGTTTAAAATTTTATGGAAAATTTAGCACAAAAAATTAAAGAGTCTTTCAAGGTATATATTACTGCTCATGGAAGACGCCCAAAATCTGTTTATGAATTCGCTGAAAATGAAGACTTTAGTGAGCAAGAGTTTCATGAGCAATTCAACTCTTTTCAGACGCTAGAGGCTGAAATTTGGAGAGAAATCGGTGAAAAAACTATAGAAAAAACACAAGCAGAAGAAGTTTTTACCGATTACTCCGGAAGGGAAAAAATGCTATCTTTTTATTTTACTCTCATAGAAGTACTGAAAGAACACAGAAGTTTCACTTCTTTCTATTTCAGACTGCAAAATCAAAATGGTAAAAAGAAACTTCCCTTTGATAGATTTTCAATCTTCAAGAAGTTTAGAGACGAATACTTAGAATTTGCCCGCGATGTAGTGATGGAGGCAAGCGATACCGGCGAAATATTGATGCGCCCATTTATTGGAGAAAAATATGCTGAGTTATTGTGGCCTCAAACCTACTTCATCATAAAATTTTGGGTAGAAGATACCTCCGATAGCTTTGAAAACACCGATGCTGCCATAGAAAAATCGGTTAATTTCTCATTCGATTTAATGAGTAAAACCCCTATTGATTCTGCCTTTGATTTTGGGAAATTTGTAGTGCAGAACAGATGGTGGTGAGGGAATGAATAATGAGTGAATGAGTGATAGAGTTGCTTACTTTGCTCGTTTGTTTTAAACAATGTCTTTAAAAGTTGACTTTAACTTAAAACTTAAGTTCTCTAAGATTAAAATACAAAATCAAAAATTAGTAACTGGATATAATATGTCAGATAAATCAGATAACATTAAGGAACAAAAAAGTATTCCTGCTTCTAAAGTACAAAGGGCAAGTCGCTTTGTATCGACTGGAGTAAAGGTTGGACGTAATTATGTGAAACATTATGCTAAAAAAGCGTTTGACCCTTCTCTTTCTAAAGATTCCCTTCACGAAAACAATGCGAAAGATATTTATAACTCTTTAAGCGAGTTAAAAGGAAGTGCTTTAAAAGTAGCTCAGATGATGAGTATGGATAAAAACCTGCTTCCTTCTGCTTATTCTGACAAATTTCAGATGGCGCAGTACTCTGCCCCTCCCCTTTCTTTTCCGTTAGTGGTTCGCACATTTAAACAGCAACTTGGTGTATCTCCTACCGAAATGTTCGATACATTTACCAAAGAAGCGGTAAATGCAGCTTCTATTGGGCAGGTTCATAAAGCCACAAAAGATGGAAAAACCTTTGCCGTAAAAGTGCAGTATCCCGGTGTTGCCGAGAGCGTAAGTTCTGATTTGAAAATTGTGAAGCCTTTTGCAGTCAACCTTTTAGGATTGAATGAAAAAGATGTAAATTATTACATGCAAGAAGTAGAAAGTATGCTACTTTCCGAAACAGATTACGAGTTAGAATTAAAGCGTTCTGTACAAATTACGGAAGCTTGTACGCACATAGAAAACGTCTATTTCCCTAAGTATTACCCAGAATTTTCGGCTAAGAAAGTTTTAACGATGGATTGGCTAGAGGGTTTGCACCTCGATCAATTCATGAAAACAAATCCTTCTCAGGAAGTAAGAAATAAAATAGGGCAATCGCTTTGGGATTTTTATGATTATCAAATCCACAACCTGAGAGAGGTACATGCCGACCCACACCCTGGTAATTTTATTATGAACGACAACGGTAGACTCGGAATAATTGATTTTGGTTGTGTGAAGGTAATTCCCGAAGAATATTATGAGCCTTATTTTGAACTGCTAGATAGCAGAATTTTACAGCATGAAGAACGACTAGAGCCCGTATTCTATCAGCTAGGCTTTCTTTTTAAAGACGATACGCCAGAAGATAAAGTAGAACTAAAAAAGGCTTTCAAAACAATGATTGAACTTTTAGGAAGGCCTTTCAATTCTGAAAAGTTTGACTTTGGTGACGAATCGTACTTCCAAGAAATCTTTGCCTTTGGGGAAGAATCCTCAAAAATCAAAGCATTAAAAGACTCTAAAAAACCGAGAGGCTCTCGCCATGGGCTTTATATCAATAGAACTTATTTTGGTTTATACTCTATTTTAAACCAGTTAAAAGCAGAGATTAAAACGCACTCTACTTGGTTCGATGCTTTGGAGCCGGTAAGCTAAAATTGCCTGTATCATATTTGAGGGCTTGCAAAAAGATTTTTATTTTTGTAAGCCCTTTGGTTTATCCCCTCTCTTCATATTAAATAAGTAGTTAATAACGGCTTATTACCAATCGTCTGAAATCGCTTTTAATAATTGCTTATCGTATTTTAATATTACATTATTGGCGTTTATGTAGCTAGTCTTAACACTTATAAAGAGCTTTTCTTCATAAGTGAACACACCATCTACTACCTTTGAAAGGTCCATTATTATTCACACTAATTTCAATCTTAATGAAGCTAAAACTTAACCTGTTAGGTCTGATCGGTTTATTATCTATCACCCTAGCCAATGCACAGACTAAATTCATCGAAAAAGTTGAGAAGAAAGGCGATGAAGTAGTTATCCCTTACGAAAAGTATCAACTAGAAAATGGCCTTACACTCATTATCCACGAGGATCACTCCGACCCCTTGGTACATGTTGATGTAACTTACCATGTAGGTTCTGCAAGAGAAGAACTAAAAAAATCAGGCTTTGCTCACTTCTTTGAGCACATGATGTTCCAAGGCTCTGATAACGTTGCCGACGAAGAACACTTCAAAATCGTTTCGGAGTCGGGAGGCACGCTCAATGGCTCAACCAACCGAGATAGAACCAATTATTTTGAAACAGTTCCTAGTAACCAACTAGAAACTATGCTTTGGTTAGAGTCTGACAGAATGGGCTTTTTCTTAGATGCTGTAACGCAAGAAAAATTTGAAGTACAGCGAGCTACAGTAAAAAACGAAAAAGGTCAGAATTACGATAACCGTCCTTACGGAAAATTCAGCGAAATTAATGCAGCGGCATTGTATCCGTACGGGCACCCCTACTCTTGGTTAACTATTGGTTTGTTAGAAGATTTAGATAGGGTAGATGTTAACGACTTAAAGAAATTCTTCATGCGTTGGTACGGGCCAAATAATGCAACCCTTACTATCGGTGGCGATGTAACCCCTAAAGAGGTAGTAAGCATGGTTGAAAAGTACTTTGGCGAAATCCCTGAAGGGCCTGCGGTAGAGCCTTTAAAATTAGAGGCTCCTGCTGTAGACCAAGACCGTTATGTTTCTTATGTGGATAATAACATTCGTTTCCCTGCCTTATTGTTTACCTTCCCAACAGTGCCTCGCTACCACGAAGACGAACCTGCTTTAGATTGTTTAGCAGAGATATTAGGTCAAGGAAGAAATTCTTATTTCTACAAAGAGTTTGTTGAAACACAGCAGGCAATTCAGTCAAGTGTATCGCACCCAACGAGTGAATTAGCAGGCGAAATGTTCATGTTTGTGCTTCCTTTCCCAGGAAAATCGCTCAATGAGTTCGAACAACAAATGAGAAATGCTTTTGTGGAATTCGAAAAGAACGGTGTAAAAGACGAGGATATCCAAAAGTTCAAAGCTGGTTACGAGTCTAATAGTATCAATGGTTTAGCTACAGTAAGTGGCAAAGTTTCTCAACTTGCTGCTTTCGAGACTTTCTTAGGCGACCCATCGTACATTGCTAAAGACTTAGCCCGTTATATGGCAGTTACCAAAGAAGACGTAATGAGAGTTTACAATAAATACATTAAAGGAAAGCCTGCGGTTATCCAAAGTGTATTACCACAAGGTGGACAAGTAGAGCCTGCAAAACCCGATAACTTCACTCTACAAACGGAAGGTGAAAATCCTTTCCCTACTACCGACTACTCTGGTTTAACCTACAATAAGCCAAAAAGCTCTTTCGACAGAAGTAAAAAGCCTGCACCTAAAGAAGCTCCATTGGTTTCCGTACCTGAGTTTTGGGAAACTGAACTTAAAAATGGTATTAAAGTAATTGGTACAAATAGCAATGAAATTCCTACGGTTGCTATTGAATTGAATATCAAAGGTGGCCAAAGAATGGATGCCAATGACCCAACGAAAGCAGGTTTAGCAGTACTTACTGCCGCCATGATGAACGAAGCCACTGAGAATTATACTGCTACTGAAATGTCGGAAGAATTACAGAAATTAGGAAGCTCTATTGGTATTTATGCTGACAGAAACAGTACTACTCTTTCTGTGCAATCTTTGGTGAAAAACTTAGATGCCACCTTAAAATTAATGGAAGAAAGGTTATTCAAACCAAAGTTTGAAGAAGCAGATTTCCAAAGAGTTAAAAAACAACAAATGGAAGGAATTAAAGCTTCACAAAAGCAACCCTCTACCATTGCAAGCCAGGTTTTTAACAGATTAATTTATGGCGATGAGCACATTCTTTCAGTACCCACTTCGGGCATTGAAGAAACCGTTGAAAAAATTACCCTCGACGACGTAAAAGCGTTCTATGAGAAATACTATTCTCCGACCATTACCGACCTTGTAATAGTAGGAGACATCTCTCAGAAAGATTTTATGAAGAAAGTTAGTTTCTTAAACAATTGGGGCAAAAAAGAAGTGAAAATGCCTACAATGCCTGCCACTTCAGCCATTGATAAAACCAAAATCTTCTTAGTAGACAAACAACAAGCTCCTCAATCTGAAATTAGAGCAGGTTACATGACTGACATGAAATACGATGCTACGGGCGATTATTTCAAATCGTACCTAATGAACTATGCTTTAGGGGGTGCTTTCAATAGCCGAATTAACCTAAACTTGCGTGAAGATAAAGGATGGACTTACGGCGCTCGCTCTTACTTTTCTGGTAGCCAAGAGCCTGGACCATTTGTAGTAAGCGCAGGTGTAAAAGGTAGCGCAACCGATAGCTCAGTTTTTGAAATCATGAAAGAATTAACTGATTATCAAAAAAACGGCACTACCGAAGAAGAGCTTAATTTTATGAAGCAGTCTATTGGGCAAAGCGACGCAAGAAGCTATGAGGCGCCTTACCAAAAAGCAGGATTTTTACGCAGAGTAATCACTTACGATTTAGATAAAAGTTATGTGAAAGACCAAGCGAAAATCATCAAAGAAATTACCAAAAAAGAAATTGATGCTTTAGCGAAGAAAAATCTCCCTATTGATAAAATGAACATTTTGGTAGTGGGCGATAAAGCCTCGGTGAAAGCAGGCTTAGAGCGTTTAGGCTATCCAATTGTTGAAATTGACGAAAAAGGCAATGAAATAGGAGACAATAAAAAAATTGAAACCGAAAAGAAGAAGTAAGTATTCATTTTATTGACTATTAAAAAGGAGTTGTTTTCTTGAAAAGCAACTCCTTTTTCTTTCTAAGAAAGTACGTTCTTACCTAGGCTATCCGTTTTCTAAAAGAGTATATTAGTTAACGATAATAATAGATAGCACATTGGGGAAAGATATTGTAACAAGTCTGGTTTCTACTGAAGACAAAATTCGGTTTCTTAGAGATGTTGATTTATTTATCAATATCCCTGAGCATTTACTGTATAAAGTAGCCCTTATGCTACAAGAAGTTGCCATAGCCGCCGAAGAGCAAATTATTACAGAAGGAGAACAGGGCGCCTGTATGTTTCTGGTATATGAAGGCACTATGCGAGTACACAAAGAAGACCACACTTTAGCAGAAATCCCTGCAAAATCGGTATTCGGAGAGCTTTCTTTGCTTACAAAAGCCCCACGTTCCGCTTCTATTACTGCTATTGAGCCTAGCATTTTATTACGGTTAGAACAATCTGATTTTTTTTACACTTTGGGGAATAGCCCTGAACTGTCCCAAGGTTTGCTCAGAATTTTAATAGAGCGGCTCAACAACCAAAGTGAAGCCACCTTAACCTCTCTTAAAAAACGAGAAGAGCAGCTTACAAAGCTAGTAGAAGAGCGCACCCAACAACTACAAGAAGAAAAGAAAAAGATAGAAGAGGCGGTAGAGGAAATTCAGATTAAAAACATGTACTTAACCAAAGCCAATGAAAAAATACGTTCGCAAAAGGATGAAATTGAAAGCAAAAATCGCCATATCACCCAGAGTATCACTTATGCTAGTAGAATACAAAATGCCATTTTAGGCGAGCCAAAGCATATTATAAAACACATGCACCGCTTTGCTGGCGATGCATTCGTTTATTTTAAGCCAAAAGATATTGTAAGTGGCGATTTTTACTGGTACACCCATACAGAAGATAAAACCATTGTAGTTGTTGCCGACTGCACAGGCCATGGCGTTCCAGGAGCTTTCATGACCATGATGGGTAGCGCTCTTTTGAACGAAATTGTGAATGAAAAAAGAATTTTTGACCCCGCTAAAATCCTCTACGAACTCGATAAAAAAGTAACAGAAGCAACGAGCGATGACGAGCAGAACCACACTGTGAATGATGGCATGGATATGAGCGTGCTAGTATTAGACCAACAAGAAGATTGGGTACATTTCGCCGGTGCTAAAAGCCATTTGTTTCATGTAACCGATCCGATTTTAAACTGCTGTGAGCTTATTAAGGGAAATCGTTACCCTATTGGAAGCCAGCAGTATGTAGGAGGGAAACGCTTTACCACGCAACACATCCGCAAGGTAAAAGGAGATATTTTGTATTTATTCACCGATGGTTTCCAAGACCAAGCAGGAGGTGAACGCAGAGAAGATAACCAATGGGGCAGAAAATACATGTCGAGAAAGTTCAGGGAGTTCTTGCTCGATCATGCACGACTGCCTATGCTTGAGCAGCAACTCGCACTCGAAAAAGAGCTTTGCAACTGGAAAAAAGATTTTGGGCAAACTGATGATATTTTGGTGCTAGGGCTAAAAATTTAATGGCTTGCCCTAAAGTCATCCCACACCCTCCAAAGTAAATATCCTAACGCTAAACTCAATACAGGAAAGGGAATTGCTATCGCTTGCCCGAATAGAAATGGGGTGTAACTCAAAAAAGAAATGCCCACCATGAGCACAGGAAGCCAATATCTTTTAGAAAGATAGAATGCTACAATAATGGTAAATACATCGGCAGGAAAAAAGTAACGCTCATGCATTTTAGGCAAAAAATAAGGGATGAACATTAAAGAAAATGTTGCTAATAAAATAACTCCTTCTTTCGTTAATTTTTGCTTTTCTGTATAGAGATACCAACTCAATATTGCCAAAAGCATAATCGTAAAAAATATACCTGCATTTTTAGTAAGCTGAAAGCCCGCCTCTGGAAAAAACTGATAAATGCTAGGCGCATTATAAGTAAGTTTTTCACTAGCTTTAAATACCTGCCTTGGGTAAATAAGCAATAAATCGATAAAATTTCTACCTAATAACCAATGGGGGATTAAGCTTACAAACCATGTAAAAGGAATGATAAGAAATTGCCAGAGTTTTACCTTTTTCGTTAAATAAAGCCATAATAAAAATAATACTAAAAAAATACTTTGCAACTTAAAGATAAACGCAAGAGAGAAGGCAAATAAACTCAGGAAATAAGGATTTTTAAAATTGAGAAAAATCTGATTGTCTGCCCCAGTTTGCTCTGTTTTTAATACATAATAAACCGACATTAAAAGCAGTGAAGTATAAATCATATCGCATTGTGCCCACATGCTGCTATTGATAAATACCGTAGGCATATATAGCACTAGAGCTACTGCCCAAAGGGGTTTTCGGCTCATTGGATATTTTAACTTCACAATTTTATATACCCAAAATGCCCCAAAATAATCGAACAAAACCGAGACTAATTTTATACTATAAAGCGATTTAATAGGTAGATAAGTAAGCAGGGCAATAATGTATAAATAAACTGAATTATAATCTGAAAAACCTCTTTCTTTTAAAGCATAAAATCCTCCGTTTTCTTTTATATAACTAAACCAAACAGATAGCGCTCCTTTATAATCTTCCGATTCGAAATTGAATAAAAGAAGCCTCAATAAAAAACTTCCTATTAAAATAAAGACTACAAAAAAAATATCTGTTGGTAACGGTTTAATTGGCGTTTTAAGCTGGTAATCAAATAATAAAAGTGCCGTTAAACTAGCAGAAAAGAAAAAAATATACGGGTTAGCACTGCCATAAGGTGCTAGTGTATAAAAAAAAGAAGAAAGGGGAATATTAAAAGGAATTAATAATAATACAATTAGGGGGGAGAGGGCTACTAAAAATCTTTTATTCATTGAATTAAACTAGCAGAAAGTTTATAATCTACTGCATTTCTAAAAAGAAGTTTTTGGGTTTCTTCTACTGCATAATTAGTCAGTTGCGCATCTTTTAATTCTAACGTTAAAATCCGCTGAGTTTTATATAACATATTCTCAGTCTTTTGCAGAATAGTTATTTTAGTTGGGTTTCCCTCGTAAAAAAGTACCTCCATTTTTTGCACTTCTAGGTCAGAAGCATTGGCAGTATAGGTAACTTTATTTTCTTCCTTACTGCCCACAATGGTATAAACTCCGGTAAGCACAGGCTTATTTAAATCGGCAGTGGCATAAATTTTCAATTCTTCTTCCCAATTAATGAGGCTGTCGTAAACTTGTTTTATTTCTTCTTCAAAACTAATGTCTTTTTTTACTAAAAGAGAAGGCTTTGCTTGAAGTTCAGCTACCTGATTATTTATTAAATCGGTAACGGAAAAATATACCTTTTCCCAATCTTTTTCAGGTTCTGAGGGAGTACACGACTGCGTAAAAATGAATACAGTAGCTAATAAAAAAAATAAATTATATTTTCTAAATATTTTTCTCATGATTAAAAAATGGTATTTTCTTTTAAATCTCCTGTTCTGAATAAATAGCTTTTTTTAGTATCCAAATAATCGAAATGTACAATATTTCTTTGGTCGTCGAAAAGATTAAACAGAAACCTAGACCAGATTGTAACTTCTTTTACCTTTTTTACCTTCTTCACCTCTTGGTAAATCCAAATGGCTTCGTAGTCTGTCTCATAACCTACAAATTCGGGTTTTGTTCCCTTACCATTGAGGTCCATCGCGAAAAACTTTTCAGCATATTTTTGTATATAATCTTTCGCATTGGGGGCTTCTTTCGAGCTGTCGAGTTTGAGTGCTACACCAAATTCTTTTTCTACGCTTGTTTCAAAATCATCAATAAAAATTTTATGCATTATTTCAATGCTCTGCGAATTTTCGTTGTAATTAAGTTCCGAAACTGCAATATGAAGGGGGTGAAGAACAATGGCACTGTAAAGCAAAGTAAATGTGGTGAGTATATTCATCGATTATTTTTTTATTGGGACACAAATCTAAACAGATAGTTTTTAAACTGTTATTTATAAGTAGAATTGTAACAATTTGGGTTTCTTAACGAGATGATAGCCATGTAAAAGATGTTGAAAAATATTACCGTTCGGTGTACAATCCTTATCTTGCTTTTATCTTTCAAACTCTTCATAATGGCTCTGAGACTACACAAACTAAAGACCCTTTCCCTCATTATTTTGTTGGCTTGCGCAGCCCAAGTAACCGTGGCGCAAGTTGGGGGACAAAAATCTTTTGAATTCCTGAATCTCCCGCTCGGCACTCGCCAAACAGCTTTAGGGGGAATCAACATCAGTTCTTACCATAACGATGTAAGCATGTTTATGGCAAACCCCGCGCTGCTTACCGATTCTACCGATTTAGATTTATCGCTCGGTTATTATAACTACTACGCAGGTGTGCAACAATCTGCCCTTGCCATGAGCAACTCTTTCAAAAAACTAGGTACATGGGCATTTGGCATACAGTATATTAATTATGGCGATTTTGAAGGCTACGATAACACAGGGAATTTCACTGGAGATTTTAAGGCTGCCGAATATAGCCTGATGATTTCTAATGCACAGCAAGTGGCTAATTTCCGCCTTGGAGGCACTTTAAAGCTAGCCAACTCTTCTATTGAAGCCTACCAAGCTACTGCCCTTTTGCTCGACTTTGGAGGAATTTTTATACACCCTACAAAAGATTTTACCGTAGGAATGGTGTTTAAAAATATTGGCTTTCAGCTTTCTTCTTACATAGAGGGGCAAAACTTTGAAATGCCACTCGATATACAAATTGGAGCTACCTTCAAACCCGATAAAATGCCTATACGACTATCTGTCACGGCGCACCATCTACAACAATTCGACATTGCCTACCAAAATTCGGCGGATGCCTCTCAAGTAGATATATTTGGGCAAGTAATCGAAGAAAAAATTAGCTTTGCTGACAAACTGACAAGGCACTTTGTAATTGGTGGAGAGTTTGTGATGAGTAAAAATCTTAATTTCCGTGTAGGATACAACTTCTTGCAAAGAAGAGAACTTACCATTGAAAATAGGCGCGGGCTAAGTGGCTTTTCACTTGGGGTAATGGCACGCTTCAAAAAGTTTGAAATTGCTTATGCCAATAGCGTAAGGCACATTGTCGGAGGTACAAACAATATTTCTCTTACCATTCATACTTCACAATTTGTAAACAGAAAGAAAAAAATTATTGAATAGAGCTTGAAATCATAAATTAAAATGCTAGAACAAAACAAATATCTTACTCCCCAAGAAATTGTATTAGAACTTGATAAATATATTATCGGACAAAAAGAGGCAAAGCGAAATGTTGCCATTGCATTGAGAAACCGTTGGCGCAGGATGAGTATCCAAGAGGATATTCAGAAAGAAATTATGCCCAATAATATTTTAATGATAGGCTCAACAGGAGTAGGAAAAACAGAAATTGCCCGAAGGCTCGCCAATGTAGCCGATGCCCCTTTCACCAAAGTAGAAGCCTCTAAATTTACCGAAGTAGGTTATGTGGGTCGCGATGTAGAAAGCATGGTGAGAGACTTAGTGGAACAAGCCGTTAGCATGGTAAAAGCCCAAAAGAAAGAAGAGGTAAAAGCCAAAGCAGAAGAAGCTGTTGAAGAAACCATCCTTAATGCGCTAATTCCGCCAATAAAAGGGACTTCTTCGGTATCTTTTAGTACTGCCGCCGGGGTTTCAGAAGAGGAAATGAACGAGAAAACACGCGAACTCTTCCGACAGAAAATAAAAAACAAGGAAATAGAAGATAAGAAGATTGAGATTAGTGTTGAGAACAGCGGTAACCCAGGTGTCGGGGTAATCGGCGGAGCAGTCGACGAAGTTTCCATGATGAATATCCAGGAAATGATTAGCGGAATGATGCCCAAGAAAACCAAGAAACGCAAAGTTACCATTGAAGAAGCCCGTAAAATCCTCTTAGAAGAAGAAGTAACAAAGCTGATTGATATGGACGAGGTGAAAGAAACCGCTATTTCCAAAGCAGAAAATACAGGAATTATTTTTATTGATGAGATTGATAAAGTTGCAGGTTCCTCGAAAGGTGGCGGACCCGATGTGAGCAGAGAAGGCGTGCAGCGCGATTTGCTCCCCATTGTAGAGGGCAGCACGGTAAATACTAAATATGGCATCATTAAAACAGACCATGTTTTGTTTATTGCCGCAGGGGCATTCCACGTTTCAAAACCCTCGGATTTAATCCCTGAATTACAAGGGCGTTTCCCTATTAGGGTTGAGCTTGAAAGCCTGACCAAAGACGATTTCTACCAAATTTTAAAAGCCCCTAAAAATGCGCTAACCAAACAATATGAAGCCCTCCTAAGAGCAGAAAAAGTTGTTTTAACCTACAATGACGATGCTTTAGAGGAAATTGCCGCCATCGCATTTAAAATAAATGAAGAAGTAGAAAATATTGGCGCCAGAAGGCTGCACACGGTAATGAGCCATTTATTGAATGAATTTCTATTTGATGTCCCCGATAAAATAGGGCCTAACGCTCAAATCGTAATCACAAAAGATTTAGTAAAAGAAAAACTCGATAGTTTAGTAGAAAACAGAGATTTGAGTCATTACATTTTATAAAACAGCAGTCTTCATTTTAGCGTTTTGGCAAGGCTAGGTTCAATAGAAAACCTAGCCTTTTTTGCTACAAAATAAATAAGGAAGCTATAAAAACCATCAAGATATAAGGCAATCATATTGTACTTTTGAAGCCTGATTTTTTAAAAAATTTGCCATGAATACATCGAAACTTCAACAATTATCGCAACAACTAAAAGGAAAACTACATTACGACGAAACCATGCGTACCTTATACGCAACAGATGCCTCGGCGTATCGTGAAATGCCTTTGGCTGTAGCTTTCCCCAAATCGGGCCACGACATCCAAACGCTTATCCGTTTTGCCCAAGCAAATAACAGCTCGCTCATTCCTAGAACTGCGGGAACTTCGCTAGCGGGGCAAGTGGTAGGCAACGGAATTGTAGTCGATGTATCCCATCATTTCAATCAGATTTTAGAAGTAAACCAAGAAGAAGCCTGGGTGCGCTTACAACCCGCTGTGGTACGCGACGAACTCAACCGATATTTAAAGGATTTCGGCTTGTTCTTTGGCCCTGAAACCTCTACCGCAAACCGTGCAATGATTGGCGGCATGGTGGGCAATAACTCTTGCGGTTCTAACTCGGTGGTGTATGGCAGCACGCGCGAGCATTTATTAGAAGTAAAAGGCTTTTTAAGCGATGGCTCGCCCGTTGCATTCAAAGCATTAAATAAAGAAGAATTCGACCAAAAATGTGCTTTAGAAAACTTTGAAGGTGAAGTTTACCAAGAAATCAGCCATTTACTTTCCGATAAATCGCTCCAAAAAGAAATTAAAAACAACTATCCGAAACCCAATATCCCTAGGAGAAATACAGGCTATGCGCTCGACCTTTTAATGGATGCGCAGGCGTTAAACGAGGATTCAGACAAGCCCTTTAACTTCTGTAAACTCATTGCCGGTTCGGAAGGCACGTTGGTTTTTATCACCGAAATTAAAGTACATCTCAACCCGCTTCCTCCTACCGAAAGGGTGTTAGTTGCTATCCATTTCAATACAATAGACGAATCGTTAAGGGCAAATCTTATCGCATTAAAATACAATCCTTCTGCTTGTGAGTTGATAGATCATTATATCTTAGAATGCACTAAAACAAATAAGGAACAGCAGCAAAATCGGTTTTTTGTAGAGGGCAATCCAGGGGCAATTCTCGTAGTGGAAATCGCTAGAGAAACGGCTGCCGAAGTGGAAAAGGATGCGAATGCCATGATTGCCGAAATGAAAACGGCAGGTTTTGGCTATCACTTCCCTATCATTCCGAAAGAAGAAGCGAACAAGGTATGGAACTTGAGGAAAGCAGGTTTAGGCTTGCTTTCTAACATCCCCGGCGATGCGAAGCCCGTAGCAGTAATTGAAGATACTGCCGTAGAGGTGGAAGACTTACCACCATTTATCGCCGATTTTAATGAAATATTAAAGCAACACAACTTATTTTGTGTGCATTATGCACATGCCGGCTCTGGCGAGTTGCACCTTCGCCCTATCATTAATTTAAAAACAGAGGATGGCAACCGCCTTTTCCGACTGATTGCCGAAGAAATTGCCACTTTGGTAAAAAAATACAGGGGTTCGCTAAGTGGCGAGCATGGCGACGGGCGATTGCGTGGCGAGTTCATTGAACTGATGGTGGGCAAAACAAGCTTTGAAGCAATTAGAAAGGTAAAACAGATTTTCGACCCACAACGCATCTTCAACCCAAATAAAATTGTGGATACACCGCCCATGAACACCTCGCTGCGGTATATGCCCAATCACCCTGAACCCATACTGAAAACCACCTTCGATTTTAGCAGAGACAAGGGTACTCTCAGAACTGCAGAGCTTTGCAATAGTTCCGGCGACTGCCGTAAAAGCCATTTAACCGGAGGAACAATGTGCCCAAGTT
>CAZFQW010000019.1:0-16202 GCA_964521225.1 uncultured Roseobacteraceae bacterium | reverse complement strand
TATTAGTTCAGAATTAGGAGATTTCGACGAGGCACTAGAATACCATGAAAAATCATTTGCCATAAAAAATGAGATTAATGACCAAAAAGGCATGGCTTCTTCCTACAACAGCATCGCCATTATTTATGCAATGAAAGGCAAACTTGAACAGTCGCTAGAGTATTTTACCAAAATGTTAGAAACATCAAAGGCTTTAAACAACCAGTTCGGCATTGCCAGAAGCTACAATAATATAGGTATCATTCACGAAGAAATGGGGAATTACCCTAAAGCCTTAGAATTTTATCAAAAATCGCTAAAAATTAAGGAAGAATTGGGCGATAAAAGTGGGCTTGCTTCGGCTTATAACAATATTGGGATGATTCATTTAGCGCAAGAGAATTTCTCAGCGGCTTTAGAGAACTATCAAAAATCGCTAGGGGTAGATACAACGACGGGCAACAAAAAAGGCATTGCCGAAGACCTCGCCAATCTAGGAACAATCAGCCAAAAATTAGGTGATTTTGAAGATGCTTTTAAGTATTTTCAAGATGGATTAAAAATTCATGAAGAAATAGGAAATAAATCTGGCTTAGCAACTATCAATTTATATTTAGGAAAACTTGACATTGAATTAAATAAATACAAAGATGCTCAAAAAAATCTAGAAAACTCCCTCCGTATTTACCAAGAAATTGGACAAAAAAATACTATTCCAGAGGTATTGGTCTATCTAGGAATTTCCTTTTATCATCAGAAAAACTACCAACAAGCGCAGCAAAAATTATTGGAAGGGATTAATTTAGCATTGGAAGCAGGAACAGCAGAGCCTATAAAAGCAGGCTCAGAAATATTGGCAAAAACCTACGAGGCATTGGGCAATTATAAACGTGCCTACGAATATCACATCACTTTTAAAGAAATGACGGATAGCCTTTTCAATAAAGAGAATACTCGCAAGATTGCACAGCTTTCTACTCAGTATACTTACGAAAAAGAAGCCGATTCTTTGCGAATTGTGCAAGAACAAGAAAAGGCATTGCTGAGCAAAGAAAAGAAGTTATTAAGCATAGAAGTTAAACAACAGCGCACCACTCAGCTCGCTACATTTTTAGTATTAGGCTTAACTTTTATCATCGTAATTGTTTTAATCTTCTTTTATAGGAGTAAACAAAAAAGTAACCTCCAACTCAATGCGGTAAATACAGAACTGAAGAGTTTTAATGAAGAATTAACGTCTGCCAATGAGAAAATAAACCAAGCTAGCGAAGAAATTAAAACAATTAACGATTCGCTGAATGCTACGCTAGAAACCGTTGAAAAACAGCGAGATGATATTTTAAGCAGTATTAATTATGCCCAAAGAATTCAGAACGCAGTTTTACCAAGCCCTAGCAAACTTCAAAAATCATTATCCGATTATTTTATCTTTTATAAACCCAGAAATGTGGTTTCTGGCGATTTTTATTGGTTTGAAGAAGTAGGTAACAAACAGTTTATGGTAGTGGCCGACTGCACCGGACATGGCGTACCCGGTGCTTTTATGACCCTGTTGGGCACGCAAGCACTTAGTGATATCATCATCCAAAAAGAAATACATAAACCCAACGAAATTCTCCAGAATTTAGATAACAAGCTCTTTAAACTCTTAAGAAATGAAAATACGCAATTGGTAGATGGCATGGATATGGTTGTTTGTGTATATGACAAGCTTACAAAAACCCTTGAATTCGCAGGTGCTAAAAATCCTATTTTATTAATACAAAATAAGGAGCTAAAAGAAATTAAAGGTGATATTCATAGCATTAACGGCCACCGCAGAAAAGACCAATTCATTGCATTTAAGAACCATTCTATTGAATTAAATATCCCTGCAACTTTATATTTATATTCTGATGGATTTCAAGATCAATTTGGAGGAAAAGAGAACAAAAAATTCATGAAAAAGCACTGGAAAAATCTTTTATTAGAAACCTCTGAATTACCCATATCAGAACAAGAAAAACACTTGGAAAGTGTACTTCAGCGTTGGATGGATGATTATCCGCAAGTTGATGATATTTTGGTAATGGGTATTCAAATTTCGATAGTATAGTTGGTTCGTTCTGCCTTAAGGTATATTTCCTAAGCATAAAAAAAGTCTAAGAAATACCTTAAAGTGGCTCTCCCTAGACTTTTCTATTAATTATTTAAATCAGTAAACTAAAAGTGCGTTGTTTTTAAGCAACAAGAACTGCTTCTGGTTTGTGCTTTTTAATTTTAATGACCCCGAATTTATCTAATACCTTAATCACGAGGTAAGTTGGGTCTATTTCGTGCCAACGGAAGCCACCAAAGTTAGCTCTGTTGCCATGCTTATGATGGTTATTATGATAGCTTTCGCCCATCATTAAGAAATCGAATGGTAAAAAATTTTTAGAAGTATCGCCTACTTTAAAGTTGGTATAACCATATTTATGAGCAAACCAGTTGATAATTGCTCCGTGAATTGGAGAAAGTAAAAACTGAGCCGGTAACAATATCCACATCCACCACTCTGTAGCAAACTGATAGTAAAAGGCTACATATAAAGCTCCCCACATAAAGCGCGAAATCCAAGAACGAGCAAACTTATCGAAGGTATCCCACTGAGGGATGCCTTTCATAAACCTGGGGTCTATATCTGCTGTTTTGTTTGAAATGCTTGAATAGATAGTTTTTGTTTTCCACATCATCTTAAAAATACTTTCATCGTATTTTGGTGAGTGTGGGTCGTTGGGAGTATCTGCAAAAGCATGATGCATTCTGTGCATAATCCCGTAACCATAAGGGCTTAAATAGTTTGAGCCTTGAAAAATCCATGTGAGAACAAAAAACACCTTTTCGGTAAATTTATTCATGGTAAAAGCACCATGAGAGGCATACCTATGTAAAAAAAATGTTTGGAAGAACAAAGACAAATACCAATGGGCAATAAAAAAGATGATAATCTCTTTCATAGAATTATAATTTAAATGAGTAGTTAATATTATGTGTGTACAATTTTGAGCATACATATACTGAGATATATAGGCTCATATCCTATTTTAATAGATAGGCAACTTTGAAAGTTGTGACAAGATTTGCTTATTTTCTTTTATTATTCTGAATAAAATTCAGTTTTTACTTAAAATCGGAGATAAAATCGGTAGGAATTCCTTTAGCACAAGCTTTTTTGAAGCTTTCTAAGTAGGGCTGATGATTAGAAAAATCGAATGAAATTTTCTTTGCTTCTTTCGCAAGGTTCTTCTTCGCTCTGCAAAATAACTGGCGGCAATTTTCCTTTTTCTTATCTAAAATTTCTTGTAGTTCTTCATACTCTAAATTGAAGGCTTCTCTAAGAATATAAATTGTCTTCTCCATCGGCTCCAATTTGGTATGTAAAATGAGCATTGCTTCGGAAAGCTGATTCTCTAAATCGAAATTAAAGATGTTCTTGTCCTTATGAATTTTAAGAATTTCGGGTAGCTGAGCGGTTTCTAAATATTCTTTCTTTAGCCTCTCTATGCTTTGTAAGTGGTTGATACAGTTGTTAGTAACTGCCTTTATCAAGTATGACTTTGTGTTATTAACTTTCTCGTGGTCAATGCTAAGCCATTTCAAGAAAGTATCTTGTACTATATCTTCGGCATCTGCAAAAGAGCCTACCATTTTTAAAGCAATGGCATATAAAATAGGGTGATACTGAGAAATTGCTTGAGAAGTATTCAAAATATAAAAATGGTTAATAATTAATATTCTACAATAATACTGAATTTAAAAATTTTATACTTAAATGATATAATTATTTATTAATTTTAATATCATAAAAAACTATTTACCAAATAATTACCAAAGGTTTAACATATTTGTTCAGTTTGTTACTCTGCTGTTGCAGCATTTTTTTAGGAGGATACCGAGAATTTAGCCTCTAGCTTTCTTTTATATCTTCTACTTGTAATTCGTATATGAAAGGTTCAAAATCAGAAGGTTCTTCTGAAAATGTTTTATTGGTATCTAGTAAGTCTTTGGCAATTACTTTTAAAAACTGTTCTACATATTCAGCAAAGTGAATATTATCGGTCGGGACATCCTTTAAGCTATATTGTACATAACCATCGCTTAACTTTCTAAAGAACACAAAACCAGCACTTATTTTGTCTTTTTCTAGCGAAAAATCTTGTGGGAGATTTTTGAGAATACCCTGCTGTATTTCCCTTATAATCATATATTTATAAAGCATTAACTGCACAATTTTTTCCTTATCGTGCTTTAAAAGCAATTCTTCGCGAGAACTGGCCTTTAATTTAGTGGCTTCGTACTGCCCCGTTTTATAATCTATAATTCTGAGGTGATAGTAACCCTCTTCTTTTTGAAAATCTATTCTATCGGCTTTTCCTGCCACTCTAAACTGAATGTTTTCGCCTTGCTCAAGTGCTATGGTTAGGTTTCCACTGTGGTAATTTTCCAAATCAACTATATGAAAAGGCCTGCCCTTACTCTCATTATTTAAATAGATTTTAATTAATTCAACGGCTGCTTCTTTTAATAAAAAATTTTTACCAGTATCAATATCCATTTGGTAAAATTCTTTTTCTACTGCTTTACGAAGATTTCCACGAATTAATTCTTCATTTTTAGCAAGTTCTTTTGCAATTGAAGGAGTTACTTCTTTTCCAAGATATGGGGTGAGCATCAACTCTAAAGTATCGTGTAACATTGTCCCAAAAGTTCTTTGGTCTAAAAACTCATCTACTTCGTCTGGGTCATCCAGTTTCAATAAATTCTTATAAAAGAAGTCGATTGGTTTTTTAATATAAATATTAATTGCAGAAGGGCTCCTGCCCTCTTTAAGCATTTCTTTTATTTTAGTAATTACGGCATCATCTTTTTCAATAATTACGGCTTCTTTTTCGTTAAACGAGGGTGCAGGTAATTGTAATTTATATTTATTTATTTTTATATTCTGAAAATTAGTCCATTCATTTTCAATTTGCTGAATAAAGCGACTCGGTTCACCGTCACTTTCCCCGCCTTGTGTTGCTTTGTATATTAATGTAATTTTATCGGCTCGGTGAAACAAGCGAAAAAAGGTATAGGCAACAGACCCATCATTTTCTTGGTGAGTAGGCAATTTATATTGCAACCTCATGCCAAAAGGCACTACCGAGTCTAGCACTTTGCTCTTTGGTAGGTGTCCTTCGTTGCACGATAGGATAATAACATGCTGAAAATCAAGCGTTCTACTTTCGAGCATCCCCATAATTTGAAAGGGACTAATAGGCTCGCCCGTAAAAGGTACTGAATGGTTTTTCATTAATTCAAATAAAAAATATTTGAATGTATTTAGCCGTAATTTTTCGTTTTTTCGCTTTTCAAATGCTTCAAATAAATTATTGAGGAGGGTATAAAATTGAAATAATAGTTCTTGTTCTAAGCTATTTTTTTGCGCGTCGAGGTGTTCGGAAAGGTGCTCACTAATTTTCTTTAAATGTTTAATTGCTATAAACATATCTCCTTCCCAAGCTTCAAATAGTAGCTTTAAAAATACACTCTCCTCGCTCATTTCCATTAAAAGCGCATACTCTATATATACTATATTTTCTTTACGAACCTTTGCAAGTATTTTCTGTACAATTTCTTTCGATGTTTTTTCGAATAACAAGAAAGGGTGTGCTAATAAATGTTCTAAATCGAGGTAATAAATCCGCCATGATTTTCCACTTAAAGAGCGCTCCTGCATGTTAAATAAAAGTGCCACTAAATCAGCTAATTGAGAATTGCGTAAAGAAGTCCCCATTGTAAGATTTAAAGCGTGGGCAGTAGTAAACCCTTGCTCAGTATAGTCTGGTAATGAGTGTAGTACAGGGTTGAGCATAGAACCATCGGGTAAGAGAATTGCAGTATGATTTACCTCTTTTTTAAGTGTTTCTATCTCATTATTTTTAATGGCATTCTCAATAACATCTCCAATTAATTTCCCTGCGTAGCGTGCTTGGCTTAACTCATCGGGCGATTCAATTAAATTTATTTCTTTAGGGTGATTTGTTAAGAAATTAGTAAATTCTATTTTTTCAAATAACCATTTTTTTTGGTATTTACGAATATAATCACCTGCTTCATGCCAACTATTGAGCATATAATATTGGTCGGCATCCCAATAAATTAAGGCTTTTTTCAATTTTATGAAAGTGCGGATAATATCTTCTTCTGCACCTGTCATTTGAGAGAATCCAGCAAAAATTACTTGGCTAATTTCATGTTCTTCTACGAGCTGTTCTAAATTTTCGTGCACTTTCCGATAGGCTAAACCGCTATAAGCCAAGCCTTCTTTCAACAATGTTCCTCTAAAATCGGCAAAACATTTTTCTAAATACTCCCAAAAAGAAAAATAATTAATTAGCGACTCGTGTGCTGCTAAATTAAAATCATCACCTAGTTCATCGCCCCATCTTTCTAACGCCTTTACCTCTTTTAAATACTCAAAAATTGTAAGTGCGGCTCCTTCAGTAAGATTTTTATCTATCATACTAAAATCTTTCAGCAGCCTAGTTCCCAAGGGCGTAAAACGCTCTAAATTACTCGTTTTCCCTTTATCATATTTTTTATAAGTATCGTACAAACGAAGTAATAAATCGACCTGTGAAGGAACATGAAGCTTACTCAATTGCTTCACAAAATCGTCCATAGAAAGAATGTTAGGGGCAATAAGCGGTTCTTGCACTACTTTTGCCAAATATTGGCGAAAATACATTGCGGAACGTCGCGAAGGAAGTACAACATAAAGATTAAGGAAATCACTTTTATGTTTGTCTAAAATAGTTTTTGCTAATTCCTCTAAAAATGACTGCATTGCTTTGTATGTTTGTACTTTGTTAAATGAATAATAAGTGCTGCTCTCTAAAATTAATATATATCAACTAAACGCAATGGCTCAATCCAAAAAAATAACAAATTTACCAGAAGAAACTAAAGCAGATTACTATATAGAAAATGGTTTGTATGTTTTCACCGAACACTACCATAAAAAAAGAGGGTTCTGCTGCAAAAATGGGTGTAGGCACTGCCCGTATGGCTATAAAAAGTAGATGAAGCTGAAGAAAGATAATGGGTGCAAAAATCTTCTAAATTTAAATATAACTTAATTTTATCTAAGTGCTAGCATAAACCGAAATTTCCAGTAGTTTGAATCAATACTTTGCACGCCCCTATTTTTTCGTCGAAAAAACATTTAAAAGGTCAATCTAATTATTTTCTCTAATAAATATATTTTGTAACGACCTCAACAAAACAATTTAAAATCCTAACAAACCCTGAATAGTTTTTTGAGTCAAAACCTCCCAAAAAACCATTTCTTTTGTCTGGTTTTTAAATCATATTTTTATTGTAAAATTTAAATTAGTCAGTTTAATTTAGCGCAATCAAGTTTCGTTTTTCTTGCCTTACTATACTGCATAATAGTATGATAATATTTAATGATTATTTTTTTGCAATCAACTTTATAAGTAGAAAATCAATACCCATAAATATAAAAAACACTTTATGTATCTATAATTTTGTTTAAATATTTACTCAAAGTGCAGTAAATAAACTAAAAAATAGCTTTAAAAAAAATAACATGTACGGTTTCAAATCTTTTAATTTTAATATTCAAGGAAAATTGTGGTTGGTAAATCGCCCGCAAGTGATGGGGATTTTAAATGTAACGCCCGATTCATTTTATGACGGAGGTCGATATCAACAAGAAGAAACAATTATTTCGCAGTGTAAAAAAATGGTAGAAGAGGGGGCAGATTTAATAGATATTGGGGGGTACTCTTCACGCCCAAATGCTGATGATATTAGTATAAAGGAAGAACGTGAGCGGGTAATTAGTGCATTAAAAGTGATTAAAAAGCATTTCCCTGACTTATTAATTTCTATTGATACTTTTCGCTCTGAAGTTGCTAAAGCAGCTATTAACGAAGGGGCACATATTATTAATGATATTTCTGCGGGGCAGTTAGATGGTGCTATGTTTAAAACCGTAGCCGCACTGAATGCCCCTTATATTGCCATGCACATGAAAGGCACGCCACAAACCATGCAAAGCTTGGCACTATACGATACTATTTTACACGAAATACTCGATTATTTTGCCGAAAAAATCGCGCAATTCAAAGAGGCAGGCATTAAAGATATTGTGATAGACCCTGGTTTTGGCTTTGCAAAAACCGTTGAGCAAAATTACGAGCTATTTAATCAGCTAGAACAATTCCATTATTTAGAGCTTCCGCTTTTAATTGGTATTTCCAGAAAATCTATGATTTGGAAAACCCTTAATGTTAGCTCGCAAGAGGCTTTAAATGGCACTACTGTTTTAAATACTATTGCTTTGCAGAAAGGGGTACATTTTCTCAGAGTACACGATGTGAAGCCTGCTAAAGAAGCCATTATTATTTGGGAAAAATTGAATGAACAACTAGTTTCTGAAAAAAAGTAAGTTATTTCTTTTTTATTCAGAATAATACATTTTAAAATTCTGATTTTATTATCAATTTATCTTTTTTAAGTAATTAGACGAAATTAAGTGTAATTTATCTATCAAGTAAAGTGCTAGAAATGAGCACTTAATTAATTCGTAATTGAACATTTACTTGTATATATATTTAATGGGAATGAAGGTTTATAACCTTCTTTTTTGAGCCTAAAGAATGAATTTTAGTGTCACTCTGAACTTGCGAAGAATCTACCAATAAGAGCATGTTTAAAACATTTAATTTCTTAAAAACGAATTATCACAAAATAATAATTTGTGTAACGTTGTTTTAGCATTTGTTCATTTTTACTTGATGAAAAACGAACCACAGCGGCGGTCGCCAAAAAATCAAAGCTGCCACCCTTCATACCCGTCCTGCCCCCCACTGGATTTGTGTGCTTGCGCCCTTTAAATTTCTTATTTTCAAATGCTTACAAAAACTTAAGCATGCTCTAAGTCCAGTATGGTTTTCACAGTACCAAGATGACAAAAAAACATATTTTTGCTCAATTTTTTTTGGTTGAACTAGTCTTTTTAACCCTTGATTCGCATATTTAATTATTAGAGATGATTATAACTCATTTATTATTGGATTATTAGCAGCATATTTCTGAAAGCATGGACGCTTTCAGAAACAAGGATATATTTACAAAACCAATCGTAATAATATCTATTGTTACCAAAGTTACTATTTTTTACTTTCTATTTTGAAGCCACATAAGGGCAATAATTGTTTTGGCATCTTGAATTTCTCCATTTTTTAGGGCTTCCATTAAGTTGTTACGGTTGTATCGTTCCATTAAAATATCCTCATTCTCTGTAGCTAGCCCGCCTCCTTCACTTACTTTAAGTGCCTCGTTAATAGTAGCATAGTATAAATGAATCCGCTCAGAAGTTCCTCCTGGCGATACGTAGAAGGTGGAAATATGGGTTAAAATAGAGGTGTTATACCCTATTTCTTCTTCGAGCTCTCGGCGCATACACGCTCCGGGGCTTTCGCCTTCTTCTAAAGTGCCTGCCACTAGTTCGGTAATCCAGCCTGGCCCTTTTTTGTAGGTAGGATACCTAAACTGATTCACTAGAACAAATTCTTTCCAGTCTTCATGATACACCAATGCCGCTACGGAGTCGCCTCGCTCTAGTACAAGTCGGCGCACCTCAGAACTCATGCTTCCATCGAATTTTTCGACGCTTAAATGCACTTCATCTACTTTTAAAAAATCGTTTAAAATTCTTTTTTCGCTTTTAATTTCTACTTTTTTCATTATTTAAAAGGTTTGTGCTACGTAATTTTTTAGGTGGGTCGTAATTTATTTTTTCTAAAGCTTTTTTGTGAATTAAACCAATTTTAGCGGCATGTTCAGCCGCTTGCTTGGTATGCTGTACCAAACATATAGGGACGTTTTGCTGTACAAGCAATTTTGCTATTTTTTCTACTTCTTTTGTGCGTTTTTCGTTGCTTATATCTCTAATGTAAATAGCTTGAATTCTGTTAGGAAATTCTTGAACCGCCTTTTGGTAAAGTTCTGGATCGTGCTGCCCGCTATCGCCAATTAATACAAATTTAAGTTTTGGGAAAGCGTTGATTACTTCCCTGATTTTAAAGAGTTTATGCTGATGATTTCCCAATTGGAATTTAATGTATCTTCGGATACTATTGGGCAGTGTGCGCAATAGAAATACTCCTTTAGGGATTTTTCGGACTTTACAGAAATCTGATAATAAATCGTACAGTCCCCACTCGCTACTCGAAATATAAAAAAATGGATTGTTGGCATTATTTGTAACTCCTTTTTGCAAAGCTCGGTAGAAAGGTGCTGCCCCTGCAAAGGGCAAACGAGAGTAAGCGTTTTTCCGAATTAAAAGCCAGAATTTCCTTAAAAAATCGGTGGAGTGCGAAACTAATAGTGTGTCGTCGATGTCGGAAATTATCCCGTATTCTTGCTCTTCTTGTAAATTCAAAAGCTCGCCAACGGCATTTTCGGTAATTATAGAGAGTGGTTCGCTTTCGGGCAAAGAAACAGTATAATGGCTCCAATAGGTTGCTTCTGAAATTGTTAAAAATTCAGCGGGTAATATAATGTAGAAATAGCCGTCGATATCGGTGATAACATCTAGTTGGTAACCTAAACAGCTTACATGCACCAATACATCGGGGATTCCTGCGCTAAAATACCTTTTAAGCATTGCCACTGCATTGCGCCACCAACTGTCGTTGGGTTTGGGGGCTGAAAGTCCGTTGTCTTCTACTAATCGCCCGCGAATGTAAACTCCTTCTTCGGTTAGGTAACCTCTATATGCCTGTAATACAGGGTGTTTCGACCAACCCATCAATCTTTTACAAGTAGATTTGATTTTTTTTATGGGGTAGCCAAAGCGTTTTCTTACCTTCTTCACGATTAGAGTTGTTTTTTTTGTAGAGGTGTGCTTCTGTACAAATTTAATAAAACTTCAGAGTCTAGCTTTCAGAAGTCTTTCGGCTTCGTAATTTGCGGATTAAATGATTATGAATCGCTTTAATAATGTGTTTACTTTGCGACTTGTTTAAAAAATAGATTGATATGAAAAATTCAGAAATACGCTTTAGAGTTGAACTTGATGATAGTAATATTCCTGATAAAATATTTTGGGAAGCGACCGATGGCCCTACCATTGGGCTGCAAGAGGCACGAGCCATTACGGTTTCGGTTTGGGACCACATTCAGCAAGAAACCCTTCGGATAGATTTGTGGGGTAAAGAAATGACGGTTGAAGAGATGAAGCGTTTCTATATTGATACCATTGGTGGAATGGCACAAAGTATTAGAACTTCTACAAACGATGAGTTTATGAGTAAAGAAATAGATAATTTATGTAACCGGTTGGTAGAGCATCTCAAAAAAGAAAATAAGAAGAGCGAAGAGGGTAAGTAATTGATAGTGTTTAGTGGTGAATGATAAATTTTTAGTTGATTTTTTGATTTTCAACGAGCTGAAATTTTTTATCAACCAATATAATATTTTACACCACCAAATTATGGATGACGAATTGTAAATGAATGTTCTTTAATTTCATTAAAACACTTAAATAGGGTTATTTACTTCCTAATTTTCATAATAAAAGCCACAAGATATTACTATTTAAAATCTTGTGGCTTTTATTTTTTTTTATATTTATTCAATACCAAACCCTTCGAGCTGTGCGATGTAATCTCTGAGTTGAGTGAGGTTTTTCCCGAAGCATCTTTTGTTCCAGTAATGTGCAAATAAAGCCCCTAAAGGCACTGCTATTGCACTGTAAACCAGCATAATAGTAAGTATTTCTGTATCGCTAAATATGTCTTCAAGAGTGCTGCCTGCAAGCACTAGAGAAAAGCACATTCCGCCTACGGCAGAAACAG
Source organism: uncultured Roseobacteraceae bacterium (assembly GCA_964521225.1). GTDB lineage: Bacteria > Bacteroidota > Bacteroidia > Cytophagales > Flammeovirgaceae > CAYUJH01. Next base: position 4,329 of record CAZFQW010000019.1, on the reverse strand, counting down.
GATATAAAAATATATAGGTAATTTCCTCGAATCTTAGCATTCCTTTTATTTGCTTGTAATAATCTTTTAGCGCAGTTAATACTGCTTGCGAGTAATCGAATTCGGCTCTTAGTTGCCGGTATTTAATATAGAGAATAATACTTGGGATAATAAAAATAGCTTCTATTATTCCTACAACTAGTAAATATTCGGGATTGTATAAGTCTAAAAAAATAAGTGGTACAACTGCTGCCGAAATGCTAAAAGCCCAAATTAGTTTTTGCTTCATTTTTCGGCGTAGAGCGGTTAGTTGCGATTGAGAATCTTTCTGAATCGCTTCTTTTATATTTTGTTTTGAGAGCTGAATGATAGCTTCGTTATCATCAAATGTATTTTCCCAAATTTCTTGTAAATTCATAGCGATACGGTTTCAAGTGTTTGCGTCAATTTCTTTTTTATTCGGTGTAATTTCACGTTAATGTGGTTTGTGGACATGCCGGTTACCTCTGCTATTTCAGCGTTGTTGTATCCTTCAAGGTGTAACGTAATAATCATCCGTTCAGCCTCGGGCAGCTTTCTGATGGCTTGAAACAGCCAATCTTTATTATCTTTTGCCAAGCGGTTATCGGTAATAGCATCCGACTCTTTATAATCGAAGGGTTTCCCTCCACGTTCCGATTTTTTTCGGAAAGTTAAAGTTGTATTCAGTGTTATTTTGTATAACCATGTACTAAACTGTGAGTCGCCCCTAAACCTTGGATATGCCTTCCAAGCTTGTAAAAGTACTTCCTGATACAAATCTTTTCGGTCTTCCGCTACATCAATATATAATGAGATTACTTTATGGATAATCCCGGCGTGTTGCTGAATCTGTTCAATAAAGGTTTCTTGTGGTCCCATATTATCGAAGTGAATTGGTAGTGTTTTTATCAACTCTCAAAATATGATAGTGTTTAGTTATGAAGTGCTAAGTATTTACTTAAGTCACTGATCAACATGGCTTTAGACTAAAGTTATCAACCCATATTTACACTACCTAAAACATTAGTATCGGAAAGTTTCTGAAAATTACAGCAAGGCTAAAAAAAAATAATTTTCTTAGATTTTAGTAATAAAGGGTTAAATTCTTCAACGAGGTTTACAAATATAATTCAATCACCCAATCACTCATTCAGTTCTAATACCCTTGTATTCTATCTACAAATAAGCGGGAGCTTTTGCCTTCTTTTAAAGCACTATAAACCTCTGTAAAGCTATCTTTTATATCTTCAAAATCGGTAATTCCGGAGTGGTGCGGTGTTACAAAAACTTTAGGGTTTAACCATAGTGGCGAATTAGCGGGCAGTGGTTCTTCTTCGAAAACATCGAGCACGGCATATTCTATATTACCCGCAGCAATTGCCGATAATAAATCGGGGACATCTACACTTAAACCTCTTCCGATATTTATAAAAATTACTGAGTGTAGTTTTCTAAAAATATCTTTATTAAAAAAATAGGTAGTTTGAGGGGTAAGTGGAAGGGCATTAATTACAACATCAAATTCATCTTGCGATTGATTTTGTATTGCTTTAAAAGATTTAATTTCTGAAAAATACGGAGCTAATTTTCCGCTTCGGTTTACTCCTACTACCGATTTTGCTAAAGGAGCAAAAACCTTGGCTATTCCCTGCCCTATTGAGCCTGTACCATATATTAAAACTTTTTTCTGATATAAATTGGGTAGCTCTAGTACTTTCCAGCTTATAAGCTTTTGCCGAAGTTGTGCTTCTTTAATTGATTTTAGAATATGCAAAGTATAAGCGAGGCAATATTCGCCAATTTTAGCTCCCATGTTCCCAGAAGTGCGGCTTATTTTCATTTTTATAGGAAGGGCACCTAAGGCGAAATAACTGTCTATACCTGCTACAAAGCAATGAAGCCACTCGATATGTTCAATATCAAGCCCTTTGAGGAAATTAAAGCCCGCGAGTGCATTAAAGTCTTTTATATTTTCCTTTACATCGTTTTTACTAGGAAAAGCAACGCATTCAATTCCTTCAAACTGATTGGCAAAGTCTGCAAATTCATCGGAAAGCCATCCGTAGGTAAGTATTCTGTAGTTTTTCATGGCAGTAGAATTGATAAAACTTCTTAATGATTTACTACAACTTTTTGGGTAGAAGTTAAACCATTTTTTTCAAACTTAAAGAAGTATAAACCATTTACATAATTATTTAAAGATATTTCTAAAGGAGTATTTTTCTGAATATTAACCTGCTGCCTTATTTTTCTGCCATCTGTGCCAAATATTTGCAGCCTAAGGTTATCACTCGATTCTATTTTAATAAAATTACTAGCCGGATTAGGATAAATATTAATGCCTTGAATTAAATCATTCGACTCTTGTGTGTTAGAAACTACACTTGTCTGTTGTAAAAAATAATGTAGCCCCCCTCCTATTGTACCTACTACCAAGCTTTTCCCAAATGCAGTTGGGCAGACTCCTTTTCCTAAAAATATTTTCTCAGAATCTTGGGTAAGCGTGTTTATATACTCAATTGGTAAAGCTTCCCAATTTTCTACATCTTGCTCTTGCACAGCTAGATATGCATTTAATGTACCCCTTCTGCTTCCTGTAATTAAATCTATTTTATTATCTCCATTAATATCTGCGAGGGTTGGGCAAAGCTGTTGGGCAAAAAAATTGTTTGTTATTCCGCCTAGCGCATTATTAGTTTTTACAAAAATATTATTTCCATCGTTTTCATGTAACTCTAGCGCACCATTTAGCTTTCCTAATAAAACATCTAAATCGCCATCGCTATCAAAATCGAATAATACCGGCTTTTCTAGCGGTCTTATACCTTCTAATGGTATTTTTTCTATGGTATTTAAGTTGAAATTATTGTTATTATTAAGGATATAGTTTAGTTCTGTAACACCTCTATTTTCTCTTGAACTAAAATAAAAATCAAGGTTTCCATCTTTGTTAATATCAACCCATTGAGGGCGTATTTCAATTCTATTTAATTGCGATAAATTGAGAAAATCATCATCTTTCAAAATAAACTGAGGCAGATTTAATGAACCAACATTTTCAAAATAGGCCACCTGCGCTTTAAAGCTTCCATCTGCCTGTAAATACCCTGTGCTACCAACATATAAGTCGGGGTCGCCATCGTTATCGGTATCTGCGAGGGTAGGAAGTGCTCCTTCTCCGAAGTCGAGCATTTCCTCTTGTAAAAAATCGTTTTGTGTAAATTGAAAATCAGGGGAGTTATCTTCATTGTTATTGAGATATAAGATACTTGAATTTCTAAAATCGGTTAAAAATCCTTCATTAAAATCGATATTAGGACTTACCAATAAATCTCTTTTGCCATCAAAATTTATATCTTCATAAAATGCAGCGGGAAATATCTGTAAATTGATAGGGTTTTGGGTAGGGTAGCTGAATGCTGCACTCTGAAAAACAGCCTCTTCTAACGTTCCCTCGTTGGTCATTTGCACTAAATTGGTACAGCTAATTTCTCCAATAAGAAGGTCTTTGTCTAAATCAGCATCGAAATCAATGGCTAAAATAGAGGAGCCTGCATGCTCTAACCGCCCTTGTGAATCAAAACTATAGGTTTTACAGGTGCCTGCTTCTTCGAAGCCACCCCAACGTGCGGTTGCTTTTTCAAAAATGAGGCTGTCGCAAGTACCAAAAAGCTCCATGCTCATATTTTTATTAAACTCAACCGTTCCCCCAATATTGGGGGTAAGAAAGGTGAGTAAATCTAAATCGCCATCGTTATCGACGTCGGTAATGGCGGGAACATCGGTAATATCTACTTTTAGGGGAATCTGAGAGCCCGAAAAACCTTTTGTTTCAGGAATGCCTACTAAGCTAAACTTGAGGTTGTTGCCTTCGCTTATATTTTGGTAAACTGTAACCCCAAAGTTATTATGGGTAAAAATATCTTTCTTCCCGTCGCAATTATAATCGGCAAGAACAACCCATGCCTCTATTGGAGGGAAAGAATTGATATATTCTGGTGCGAAAGTGTATTTCTTATTTTTCGCTAGAAACGGTGTTACTTTGTAGGAAGTTCTATCGAAAAGAAGCAGGTCTAAGGTGTCATCGTTATTTAAATCGATAGAATTGTATTGAAGGGCATTTAATCCGCCTATCCATGGGTTTTCAATTTTATTTTCATTAATATCAAATACTTCGATATTATTTGCCCATTTATATTCTATTTGCTGCCCTAGTATATTTTGGGTTAGAAAGGGAAACGATAAAAGTAGCGTTAATAGTAAAAGAAGTTTATTTTTAGTGTTCATAAAGATGCTGATTTTAAGAATATCAACAAATTATGAAGACTA
>CAZFQW010000018.1:0-17097 GCA_964521225.1 uncultured Roseobacteraceae bacterium | reverse complement strand
TAAAAAGGGCAAAAACCTATGGCTCCGTATCGAAATTAAACCCACTTTGAACAATGAAGGCGAATTGGTAAGAACCGATGCAATTTTTACGAATACAACCGCCCAAAATAGGCAGGCTCAAATTTTAAAAGAAAAAGAGTTAGCAGAAAAAGCACTGGCATTTAAATCGCAGTTTTTAGCGAATATGAGTCACGAAATCAGGACTCCTTTGAACGGAATTATCGGAATTGCCGATTTGTTGCAACAAGAGGTTGGCACCGAACAACACAAATATCAGCTACAAATTATCCAGCAGTCTTCAGAAAATTTACTCAATATTATTAATGATATTCTTGATGCTTCAAAGCTTGAAGCCGGGAAGCTGCATTTAAAACCTTCGGTATTTAACTTTCCAAATACTATAAAAAGGATTAAAGACCTTTTTAATGCTACCCTAGAACGGAAGCAGCTATATTTTAGCGTGAGTTTCGCCAAGAACATGCCCGAGTATATAGAAGCCGATGAAACCCGCCTTACCCAGATACTCACGAACTTAATAAGTAATGCCATCAATTTTACCCCTAAAGGAGGTATTCACGTCCTGATTGAAGAGCACGGGCATAATTCTTTAAAAATATCGGTGAAGGATACTGGTATAGGGATTTCTTTCAAAAATCAGCAAAAGCTTTTTCAGCAGTTTTCGCAAATCGACCAATCGTTCACCCGTGAGTATGGAGGCACCGGTTTAGGTTTAGTAATTTGTAAAGAACTCGCCGAACTGATGGGAGGAAACATGGGCGTTTATTCTAAAGAAGAGCAAGGGAGTACCTTTTGGTTTACTTTTAACTACGCAGAAACCGCTAGCGTTGCCAAAGAAAATAAAACGAATAATCCTCAAAAAAATCTGAATGCTATTTTTAGGGCGGATGCGCTATTGGTCGAAGATAAGTTTTCGAACCAAGAAGTTGCAACCCTTATTTTGAACCATTTGGGATGTAAGGTAACCGTTGCCAACGATGGGTATGAGGCACTACAGAAATTTGAACCCAACAAGTATCAGGTGATATTTATGGATATACAAATGCCTAAAATGGACGGCATAGAAACCACTAAAAATTTAAAAGAAAAGTACGATAGTTTACCTCCTATAATAGGTTTAAGTGCCAATTCACAAGAAAGCCATGCACAATATTATATTCGGTTAGGGATGGACGATTACCTCGCAAAACCGATAACCTTACAAATGGTACAAGAAAAACTATTAAAGTGGTTACCCAATTCTTACCATCTTCCTAAAACAATTAAAAGCTTATCTAACCAAAAACACAATGCCATGAATACATTCAACACTTCCTTACTTGCTGAACTGGAAAGTATATCGGGGAGCAAACAAGAAGTAAAAAAAATGCTGATTTCTTACTTAGAAGACACCCATCAGCTAGTTGACTCAATCAATAAAGCGCATCAAAATAAATCAAAAGAAGAGTTGAAGCGTTCCGTACATACCCTGAAAGGATTAAGTGCAACCATAGGAGCTTCGGCAATGCACAATATTTCTCAATCGATAGATATTCAATTAAAACAAAACGATTTCAATGTGAGTAAGGAAATTTTAAAGCTTCTTCCTGCCCTAAAAAACATTGAAGACTTTATTAAAAAATATTGATTAGAAGTACTTAATCACCTCAGTTTCGTTTTATTAAAAACAAATATACCGTTCATTAAAATGCAACATAAGATTTTTTTTTTGGAAGATAACCGCACGCAAATTTTAGTTTTAAAACTTGCTTTTAGCGGTTTCGAAAATGTAGAGGTAAGCTATTTTTCTAAAGGGAAAGAGCTAATAGAGGCGTTAGAAGTAACACCTGATATTGCCATTGTAGATTTAATGCTCCCTGATATCGATGGGTTAGAACTCATTAAAACTGTGAGAGAAAAAAGCCCTGCAACTAAAATTGTGGTAATCTCTGCTCAAGAAGACGTTAACATTATTGCCGCAGTACAAAAAGAAGGTGTTTTTAACTACATAGTTAAAAGTGAAAGTTCGCTGTCTTATTTAAGGCAGGTAATTGCAGATTTAATTGCAGTAATAGAAGCCTAATAGGCTAAAACTCTTCCGTTAAAATCACCAATGTTCGTGATTTACTTTTTTCACTAGAAAAAATAGGGATAAACACACCCTTAAAAGGTAATTTATTATCGTCGTGTTTAATATTGATGGTTTGCTCTATCAGCAGGCCATCATTTAACAGGCTTAAAAATTCAGCGATACCTTTATTGGGGGCTTCAATCCACTCGAACAAATTACTTTCTGGTTTTATAAGTTGCTTAGAAGGTCCTTTCAGCGTGTTTGCCGCTAAAGCATTTAACTTCATTATTTTTCCATTGTTATCAATAAGTATCGTAGGGAGCAATTGATTTTCTGCTACCTTATCCGTATCGATACTTTGTTCGCCTTCACCAATATTAAGTTGTTCTAAGAGCATTCCAAGGGCATCTTCAGAAGAACCTTTTTGGGTTTTAAGCATCGCATTTTTTGCCTTTTCGAGCATCAGCGATTCTTTTAACGACGTAGCCTGCTGTACTTGCTGTGTTACGTCAAATACAATCCCTAGAAATCTTACGGTTTTACGATTGCCATCTTGCAGTTTGGCAATAGTGGTATCGCCCCACCAAATGGTTCCATCAAAACTAATAAAAGGCACTGTTTCTCTGTAAACGACACGCTGTTCTAACTGGGTAAATATTGACTCAAAAACCTGATGCCCTAGCTCAGGATGTATAATTTGACTGAGGGGCTTATAAATCAGTTGTGTTCTTGTGGTGGCAAGTTTATCGCACATGAGTTTGTTTACCGAGGTAAATTCATGTGCTAAATCTGTTTCAAAAATAAATGCAGCACTATTTAGCATTCTCATGCGAACTTCTAGCTCTTGCTTCTGAGTATTCAGATGACTTTGTACAATTTCTAACTCAGAGACTGTGTGCGATAAATCTTCTTTGTTTTTAGTGAGAGAAATTTCGAGTTGTTTTTGTTCGGTTATATCAATCAGAATTACTAGCACTTTATATATTTTTCCTGAAAGATTATAGATAGGGTTAAAATTGGCTAAAGCATACTTTTCAGCTTTTTCTTTGGTCTCGAACTTAAGTACTTCAGAGGCTACATTTCCATTAATGATTTGCTTCCATATTTGATTGAAATGTTCGTTTTCTGAGAGTTGTAAGAAAGTATGGAACGAACGGTTTCTGAACTCTTTGCGCTTAAAACCAACATACTCTGAAAAAGTCGCATTTCCTGAAAGAACTTTGCTTTCGATATCTAAATCGATGAGGGGGTACGAGCTGCTAATTGCATTTATTTTTGAGGTATAATCTAAGTCTTTTTCTTTTTCCTCTGTTGTAAACTGCGCAATCTGAATAACTTTGTAAGGAGTGCCGTGCACATCAAATATTGGATTGTAGGTACCGTTCAACCAAATTTCTTTTCCTTGTTTACTCACTCTTTTATATTCTCCTGAAATAAACGAGCCTTGTTTTATACTGTTCCAAAGCAGGTCGTAGCGGCTAGTGTCAAGCTCTTCATCGGGTACAAGTAGCCTTTCATTGGTACCTATTAAATGGTCTTTTGAGTATCCCATTATGCTCAGATACATGTCGTTTACTTCTAGGATATTACCATCTAAATCAAACTCAATCGTAGCACTTGTTTTGTTAATAGCTTCTACTATGTTTCTGCTTAAGTTAGTTTCAGACTCTAGCTCTACTAGCTTATCGTTCAGTGTTTTTTGCGTTTTTTCGAGCTGAAGCGCATTTGCTCGCATTTGCTCTTCTTTGTGTTGTAGCTCTTGGTTAACTCTTTGGGTTTCGTTGAGTAAATTCTGTGTGTTAATAGAGATTTGTAGGTTACTTAAAATTCCTGCAAAACGCTGGCAAGCATCTTCAATCAGTGCTATTTCAAAAGCTTGTATTTTATTGAACGAGGCAAACTCAACCGCTCCGTAAACATATTCTTTGTCTTTTATAGGAACTATGAGTAGCACTGTAGGCGTCGCAGTACCTAAACCCGAAGTGATATTTACATAATTCTCGGGTACTCTTTCGGTGTAGGCAGTACTTTCCTCGGCAATGGCTTGCCCAATGAGTCCTTCTCCAGTTTTTATTTGCCCTTTTACAAATTTCTTTTTGTCGAAGGCGTAGCACGCTTTTAAATCGAAAGTTTCAGAATTGGCATCGCTCCTAATAAATACTGCGCCTTGGTTAATATTTAGGTACTTAATAAGGTAGTGCAAAAAGTCTAGACTAAGCCCTTCAATGTCTTCTAGCTTGTGGCTGCCTAATAGGTTGGTAACTTCGGCAATACCGTTGTTAAGCCAAGTTTGCCTTCTTTCTTCTTCTGAAAACGAAAGTAGCTTTTGGCGCATTTCTACTAGGGCATACCCTAATTGGTCGTTTTTTAATGAGCTTTTAAGATTGTAGCTAAAATCGCCTTCTCCAATTTTTCTGGCGAAGTTAGTGGCATCTTCCATGCCCTCAATGGCACCCTCTAAAATAGTTTTAATACTTGTAAGCGAATCGGCATTGTCTATATTTTCAGTTTTAGAGGTGGCTATTTTGGTAGAAGAACTTTCCACCATTTGTTGAACAACATCGAGGTATTTCACCTTAAACATAAAAATGCCAATAATTGCCAGCGATATAATTAGTAAAATATCAATAAATAGAATGAACCTTGTGCGGTTGCGCTCTGCGTTTATAAAATCGTTGGCACTGTTGCCAATTCTGTTGTTCAGCACAATGAGTTTTTCGTTATTATCGGCCAAAAAATCTAAAGCCAGTGCGGCATTGCTTTTAAGTTTAATAAGTGCCGTATCGTTTTGGCCTTGCGATAAGTTGTTGGCAACCAATTTTTGAAGTTGGTCTTTATGTGTTTTAAACTCTCTGGTAAAAGCATTAATATGCTGCTGAACTTCTCTGCCGTTTATCCTGCTGAGTTCGTATTTTTTTTGGTTGTATTCAAAAGAACCTCCTTCTTTAATTACCGCTACTGTTTTTTCAATCTCAGAAATATTATTTCGCAAAATTTTGAAAGAGCTGTTATCGTAGTTTTCGTAGTAGTTTTTAGCGTTGAGCGGAAGTTTCTGAATGTTGATATTGTTCTGCTCAATAAAAATATTCTGAATATTTGAGTCTTGCGCCTCGTAAACCAAGAGGGTAATCCAGCCTAATACGGTCAGTATAATGATTAAAACCATTATGCCGACAATTTTCAGTTCCGTACGAATGGATTGTAACATGATAACTTTTGGTGGATGTATCGATAAAAATAAGATAAACAAACACAATTCCCACTACCTCACAAGGGCTAACTTCATAAAATGTATTGCCATCGGTATTTCGAGATAAGTAATCGTATAACGTTTTCCCCTATTCAAGATTTTCTTTCGGTAAGCAAGAATACCATTTTTAATATATTGCGACCCTGTATTAAACTTATAATATTACTTATATGAAGTTTCTTGTACCGATATTGATAACATTTGCTTTATGTGCGGGCATTCAAGCGCAGAACCTCAGCCAGTCGGCACTTACTATCGACAAAATTATGCAAGGGGAAGATTTTGTAGGGTACTCACCCGAAAGAATTAGTTGGTCAGAGAATGGCGAGCATATCTACTTTAGTTGGAACCCCGAAGCCGATACCCTTCGTGCTACCTATAAGGTAAATATCAACTCAAAAAATATTAGCAAACTTTCTACGGAAGAACTAAAAAATAGGGGCTCTTTTGGCGAATACACAAAAAATTATTCGCATAAAGTGTATGATAAAAACGGGGATTTATTTTTAATGGATATGAGCAATTACACCATTCGGCAGATTACCAATACCAACCAATACGAATATTCGCCAACTTTTAGCAGCGACGAGCAATCTATCATTTACCAAGAAGGCGATAACTTATATACTTGGGAGATAGCCACCGGCACAACGACTCAAATCACCGATTTCCAAAAAGGAGAGAAAAGAAAAGACCGCAAACAAAGCGAACAAGACCAATGGCTAGAAAACGACCAATTAGCGTGGTTTCAAATCTTAAAAGAAAGAAAAGAAACTGCTGATGCTAGAAGTTACCGAAGAGAATTAACTTCGGTGGAAAGGCCTACTACTATTTATTTGGGGAGTAAAAGACTAAACGGAGTTTCTCTTTCGCCCGACCAACGTTATGTAATGTATCGCTTAGTGAAATCTGCTTCTGCGACTTCTGCCAAAGTGCCTGACTATGTAACGCAATCGGGATATACTACAAACTTAAATGCACGCTCTAAAGTGGGTGCTCCACAAAGTACTTCCGAATCGTGGATTTGGGATATAGAAAAAGACACTACCTATATGCTTAAAACCGATGCAATAGAAGGCATAAAAGACAAGCCTGCGTTCATGAAAGATTATGCAAAAGAGGGGGAAGAATACAACGACCAATACGAAAAGCCACGTGATGTACAAATCGGTTCGCCTCTGTTTTCTGAAGATGGAAAAGCTGTTGTGAACATCACTTCGCAAGATTACAAAGACCGCTGGATAATGCTAGTAGATTTAGCGACAGGAGAATTAAAGCAAATTGACCGACAGCACGACGATGCTTGGATTGGCGGCCCTGGCGTGGGTTGGTTCTCGCAAGGCGTAATAGGTTGGCTCGATAACGATAATATTTGGTTTAAATCGGAGAAAACAGGCTATGCCCATCTTTACAAAGCCAATGTAAACTCTGGCAAAATGGAAGCCTTTACCGAAGGTGATTTCGAAATTTTAGACGTGGAGCTTTCCAAAGATAAACAAACGTTTTTCCTAATCAGTAATAAGGTGAGCCCGCACGAACAGCATTTTTACCACCTCCCTACCAAAGGAGGAAAAATGAAACAAATCACCTCTAAAAAAGGGGGGCATAGGGTATGGGTTTCACCCAACGAAAAGCATTTGGCAGTTCAGTATGCCTTTAGCAATAAGCCTTGGGAGCTGTACTTAATGCCCAACAAGGCAGGGGCAGAAATGGAGCAGCTCACCAGTTCTACCACCAATGCTTTTAAAGCATATCCATGGAGAGAGAAAGAAATTGTGCGTTTCAAAGCCAAAGATGGGGTGGAAGTACCTGCGACTATCTACAAACCATCGGCAGCTAAAAAGAACGGAGCAGCAGTCGTTTTTGTGCATGGGGCAGGATATTTACAAAATGTGCATCATTGGTGGTCGTCGTACTATCGCGAGTATATGTTTCATAATTTCTTGGCAGATAATGGCTACACTGTTTTAGCAATCGATTTTAGGGCAAGTGCGGGTTATGGCAGAGATTGGCGAACGGCAATTTACCGCCACATGGGGGGCAAAGACCTAGCCGACCAAATAGATGGCGCAAAATACTTAGTAGCGCAACACGGGATAGATGCCAAGAGAATTGGAATTTATGGGGGTTCTTACGGTGGGTTTATCACTTTAATGGCAATGTTTAACGCTCCCGATACTTTTAAAAGTGGCGCAGCGCTTCGTTCGGTAACCGATTGGGCACATTATAACCATGGCTATACCGCTAATATTTTAAATACGCCTGTTGAAGATAGCATTGCCTATGCCCGCAGTTCGCCTATTTATTTTGCCGAAGGTTTGAAAGGCGATTTGTTAATTCTCCATGGAATGATTGATAGGAACGTACATTTCCAAGATGTGGTAAGGCTTTCGCAGCGACTGATTGAGCTTAAAAAAGAAAACTGGGAAATGGCACTTTTCCCACTTGAAGGACACGGTTTTGTCGAGGGTTCAAGTTGGTCCGATGAGTACCGTAGGATTTATAAATTATTTCAAGAGACACTCAAGGAATAAACAACTAAGGCTTGCAGTTGTGTTAATTGTACTTCTTTTGTAAAAAAACTCGTAGCACAAAACTAAAATTATTCAAAGACATTTTTATCGTTATTCTTTGTGTAGGCGATTTGTGCTACGAGCAATATAAGCCTGTTTTATACTGCTACCTACTAGCAGCCAATTAGCCCGCATTAGGCAACAACAACTTCCCTAGTTTTTCTTTTACCTCATCTGAAAGAGGCTTGCTTTGCCCAGTACCCTTGCCAATTTGTACAATCACCGTTTCAGCATTGGCGGCACATTGCCCATTCTGGAAAATCTGCTGATACACTTTCATGGAACTATTACCAATTTTCAGCAAACCAGAGCCAATATTAACCTGGCCGGGCCATTTAATTTCTCTTAAAAAGTTGAGTTGAAGCGAGGCAACCACAAAATTAGTATCGGGGGAAACAATTGGGTTATCAGGATGGTACAAAAGCTCTACCCTGCCAGTTTCTAAAAAGGTAGAGAATACCGCATTATTTACATGCCCAATGGCGTCCATATCGGCATATCTAAGTTTATCAAAAGTGATTACGGGGAAATCTTCTAAGGTTAAGCGTTGCATTGAAATTGAGTTTTGTTTTTATAATTCGTGATAATCGTGCTACGAGTAGATAAACTAATGTAAGGTTTGCAGAAATAAAGCTAAAATCTCCATAAAAAGAGCGCCTGTGCGAACTGAAGGGCTGATAGTGTGCTTGCGTGAAGCAAACTGGTTACTAGTAGCGTACAGATTCTTTCACGGCGTTCGGAACGGCAATTTATGTTATTGACCATGAGGTATTTAAATGAAAAACTCACGTTAAACTAAAGGTTTATTCGTTTATTATCTATCTGATTTTCAGTGAGAAATGTATACAACGAGCCTAAAATGAGAATTGCTAAAGTCCATCAATCTATTAAAATCAGTTTTTTAAATAGCTTCCCTTCTATTTGCAATCCTAAAATATAAGAACCTGCGCTTAAATGAGAGAGGTTAAGGTCTATGAGATTTTCATAATATTTCGCATGCTGAATGAGTGTGCCGTTTACACTATAAAGATTCAGAACATATTCTTTGGCTTGGTATTTTTCGGGAATCGATAGTTGCATTTTCCCATTTTTAGAGGGGTTGGGATATACCATTAAAGCATCGTTATCTGAGGGGTTTTCAATACTTACCACATTATCAAGTAAGCCGTAAATTACCATAGAAAAATTTTGTTGGGCTTTCCCTAATGAGCCTTTGTGGGTAACCTCTACGGTGTGTTTTCCCTCTGGTAGTTTGGCAATATCAATCCGTTCTATATTATCTCGAAAATTATCGCCTTTGGTGGCGGGGTCTGTAAAATTATTGGCGTCTTCATTGGGGGTCATCGTCCAAGGGTAGTAAACCATGCCGTTGCCTTTTATTCTCACGTCTAAGTCATTTACTAAAATGGGAGTTGGGTCATCTTTTTCAGTAGTGGGTGTTCCTGCGGGGTCTGTCCAAGCAATGGCAAGCGATATGGGCGATACTCCATCTGTTTCTATTTCAGTGGTGTAAGTAGTGCCATTAATTAGAGATAGTTCCAAGATTTGAGAGCCAATTCCGTTATTTAAAATTGTTTCTGCTGCTCGTTTGGCATTTAGCAAGCCCCAACCATTCTGAAAATCTGGACCGTCATATTCGCCCGCCTCATCGGTAGTGCCTAGCAACAAAGCTTTCACAGTTGCCGATTTCATGTAAACGCCATTGAGTTTATGATAGAGTTGTTGCAGCAGTGCAATGGTACCCGTTACCGCAGCCGCTGACATAGAAGTGCCACTTCGTGTTCTGTAACTTTCAATATTTTGACTGTTCGCAGAAAGGACCTCCATCCCATTGGTAACAAGGTCGGGTTTAATGCGCCAATCGTCGGTAGGGCCCCAACTACTAAAAGCTGACTGCTTCACGGCAGTGGGGCCTTCGTACTGTAGTACAGGTAAGCAAGCACCCACTGTTAGCAAGTTTTTAGATAGGGCGATGGTAAAAAGAACATCATATCCTCCATCTCCTATATTTACATCGTCGTTTCTATTATTTCCTGCCGATTTGCTAGCTAGTAAAAAGGGGGCATTATACAATATATTGTCCCATTCGGCAGCGTTTGCAGAATACATACCATACAGGGGGGTATCGCCAAGGGGGTCGCCAGTTCTGTAAGAATGGTTAGAAAGTATCCCACCTTGAGAGGCAAATTGTGCTATTTCAGCTTCGTCGTTATCGCTTTGTCGTGAAATAATGCTTGCATGCGATGCCATTCCTCTGCCTTCTCTATTCACGCCCCTGCCCAGTATAGTTCCTGCGGTATGTGTAGCGTGGCCACTTGTACCCTGAGGCTCTGCATGGGTTATTCTTCCATCAAGCTCTTGGTGATTAATTAGGGCCAATCCTTCTGCTTCCCAATGCCCTATTTTGATATTGTTTCCATCTAACCTGTAAAAATTGAAATCATCACTCCATATTTTGTTCACCCTCCCTGTGATTGCCGTAATTTCATTATCATCATAATCGTATATAGGCTTACCGTGCTGATCAAAGCCAGAAAGATAACCAACCTGTGTTTCCCCTTTGATGTTTGTGATTTGAATACTATCGGCTCGCCTTCTTTTTAAATGCGTGAGGTAATGATTTTTAGATTTTTCTGCAATTTTTTGAAGTACTTCAACATTAGTTTGTTTGATGATATACACCTTATCAGCTTCAGTTTGTGCCATTAAACTTAGTTGTGTTGTGCATAAAAACAGAAAGGATAATATGCTTAGCGTTCGGTTTATAATATTCATTTTTAAAGGGTGCTTTGTACTTAAAAACTTTCAACAATCTCCACTACTCTCTCCACTTCTTCTTTAGTATTGAAATAATGAGGCGATAGTCGGATTGCCCACTCAATACCTTTTTTATTGAAATCTATCAGCCCCCAGTGTTTCTCGCTTACACTGTAGAAGATGTTGTGGCTATCGAGTATTTTTTGTGTTTCTTCTAAAGACCTCCCTCCTTTTCGGAAGGTTAAAATATTGCACTGTTTTGTTCCTAAGTCGTACAGCTCCACGCCCTTTATGGATTTTAGCTGATTCTTTAACAATGCCATTAACTGCGCATTGTACGACTGTATGTTTCCGACACCCATTTTATTTACATAGCATAAGGCTTCGATTAGCCCTGCAACCATGGCAAATGGGGCTTCAAAAGTTTCAAACCTTCTGGCAGTGGGTTGTGGTTCTATGAGGGTTTCTTCCTTCCAAAAAGCACCCTGACCATCGAGTACCATTGGGGTGTATCCTGCATCAAGCATTCTATCAGAAACATAAAGAAAGCCTGTTCCTCTTGGGCCTCTCAAAAACTTTCTGCCCGTAGCAGAAAGAAAATCGCACTGAATCTGTTTCACATCAACCACTAATTGCCCTACCGATTGGCAAGCATCTACAATGTAGATAATTCCTTTTGTGGCACAGATTTCTCCCACTTTTCCCACATCTTGGATCAATCCCGAATTGGTAGGTACATGGGTTACAGAAACCAATTTTGGCCCATATTGCTCTACTTTTTGAGCGAAATCTTCTAAATCTAAATCGCCATTTTCTAAGCTATTTGCCCTCACTATTTCAATGCCGTAACGCTTTTTTAAAGAAAGGAAATGGATATGGTTAGAAGCATAGTCGTTATCAGTTGTAATAATTACATCGCCTTTCAAAAAATGAATAGAGGAAAGGGCCTTTGTGTAGGCATCGGTAGCATCGTGGGCAAAGGAAATATTTCTGGGATGGCAGTTGAGCAGTTGAGCCGCTTCTGTGTACAATTGTTCTAAGTCTGTTTTTCGTAAATAAGTAACTTGATACCCACCAAACTCCTCTTCTTCTCTTAGATAAGCATGGATTCTCTGCACTACCGAAGTAGGCATAATGGAACTTCCTGCACTATTAAAAAAGATTTTATCGCCGTAATGCGGCATCTCTTTTCGTATTTGTTCTAGGTTAAATGGGATGTTATCTGTGTTCACTTACGCTGAAGGTTTTCTTTTCTCTCAAATATAAATTTATTGCTTTTAGTAATACAAACTGTTTACCTACATTTATTTTACTTAGTGTTGGTTGTACAGCGCAGACTTCCTACACTAGCGCGGGTTCTCCGAATCTGTGCTAAAGAATTGTAGGGTTCTCTGAACCTAAAAAAAACTTCATTCCGTTGCAGCGCAAATATTTCAACAAAAAAAACCTGTCAAATTTTCAAAATAAGACAGGTTTTAGAGCATGTTTAAGTTTTTGTAAGCATTTGAAAATAAGAAATTTAAAGAGCGCAGGCACGAAAATCCAGCGGGGGTTAGGGTGGGTATGAAGGGTGGAAGCTTTGGATTTTCTTGATTTTTTGGTTCGTTTTTCATCAAGGAAAAATGAACAAATGCTAAGACAACGTTACACAAATTATTATTTTATGATAATTCGTTTTTAAGAAATTAAATTTTTAAACATGCTCTTATACTTTCAATCCGATGCTCAATCATTAAGCATATAACTCCTCACGTTGAGCAATTATCTTTTCCTCAGAGACATACTCGTCGTAAGTCATCAGTTTATCTAAATATCCATTGGGTGAAATTTCGATGATACGGTTGGCAACAGTTTGGGTAAATTCGTGGTCGTGCGAGGTAAAAAGCACTGTGCCGGGGAAGTCCCTCAACCCATTGTTAAAAGCGGTAATCGACTCCAAATCGAGGTGATTTGTTGGCTCATCTAAAATTAAGAAGTTGGCTCCTGAGAGCATCATACGCGAAACCATACAGCGGACTTTTTCGCCTCCGGAAAGTACATTGGCTTGCTTGAGCGATTCCTGACCAGAGAAAAGCATTTTCCCTAAAAAACCTCGAATATATACTTCATCCTTTTCGCCTGGCGCATACTGTCTCAGCCAGTCAATCAAATTATAATCAATATTAAAATAAGGTTCGTTTTCGTTGGGCAGGTATGCGGTAGTGATGGTTTGCCCAAACTGATAATTGCCTGTGTCGGCTTTTAATTCATCGTTGAGAATTTGAAACAAGGCAGTAACTGCCATACTATCTTTTCCTAAAAAGGCAATTTTATCGCCTTTATTTACATTGAACTCTAGGTTTTTAAAAAGTACTTCTCCACCTATCGATTTACTCAAGTTTTCTACCTTCAAAATTTGGTCGCCTGCTTCTCTTTCAGGTGTAAAGATGATACCGGGGTACTTTCTGTTAGAAGGCTGAATGTCGTCTAAATTGATTTTATCTAATAACTTTCGCCTTGAAGTCGCCTGCTTAGATTTGGAAGCATTCGCACTAAATCGGGAAATGAATTCTTGCAATTCCTTCTTTTTGTCTTCTGCTTTTTTGTTGGCAGAAGAACGTTGGCTCAGCGCCAATTGGCTAGACTGATACCAAAACGAGTAGTTACCAGTAAATAGCTTAATGACCCCAAAGTCGATATCGGCTATGTGTGTACAAACCGTATCCAGAAAGTGCCTATCGTGAGAAACAACAATCACGGTGTTTTTAAACTCTAATAAGAAATCTTCTAGCCAAGTAACTGTTTGCAAATCTAAGTCGTTGGTAGGTTCATCGAGAATCAAAATATCTGGATTACCAAAAAGCGTTTGGGCAAGGAGCACACGTACTTTAAGGTTTCCACTTAACTCTTTCATGCTTTTGTAGTGGTCGGCTTCTGCAATCCCCAAACCACTTAGGAGTGCGGCAGCATCCGACTCGGCATTCCACCCGTCCATTTCAGCAAATTTTGCTTCTAGCTCAGAGGCGCGAATACCGTCTGCTTCCGAAAAATCTGGCTTGGCATATACTTCTTCTTTCTCTCGGATAATTCCCCAAAGCTCGTGATGCCCCATAAGCACCGTATCTAAAACTCTTTCCTCGTCGAACTCAAAGTGATTTTGCTTTAAAACGGCCATTCTTTTGCCCGGTTCAATACTTACCGAACCTCTGTTGGGGGTAATTTCTCCCGATAATATTTTTAAAAAAGTAGATTTTCCCGCGCCATTGGCTCCGATCACTCCATAGCAATTGTTGCCCGCAAATTTTATATTAACCTCGTCAAATAAGACTCTTTTTCCGTAGCTTAAAGAAATATCCTGGGCTGTAATCATAATAATTCGTCAGATTTTTTTTTGAAAGTGCAAAGTTAGGGTTTAGGGTTTAATATGCTCAAAGGATTTTCATATAAACCTTTGATATAGTAAAATTCCTCAAATAAATTTCTATACTTTATGCAAGTCGATAGTAAAAACCTCTTGTTTTGCGTTTGAATAGCAATTTTAGTTTTAAGTTGGCAACAAAAGCTATTGGCATTTGCCGAGCCAGTATACTTGCAAAAGTATCTATTTATCCATACTAGACTTTATTTGTTAGAAACTCGTACGACGAATTATTACAGGAATAACTTATTGATGAAACAAAGCACTCGATAGGAGTATTTTTATAGTTCGTCGTTTAACCTTGAGTATTTTACCGAGTATTAATCCGATATATCGATGATCAACAACCCCCAATTAATTACCGAAATTAGCAATCGGCTGCACCAAGTATCAACTCAAATGAGTATTCTGAAAAGTATTGCGTGGCCACTTTCGGTGCAAGATGTGTTTTTTAAGAATAACGCTGAAAAATTTCCAATTGTAAGTTATCCTCCATTTGATGCTACTCCAATTCTTAATGAAATCAAAGCCGTTCAAAAACTTATTAAGCAAGATGATTTCGCTGGAGAGTGGCTATTCAGAATATCAGATAAACTAGAAAAAACAGCACTACTATTAAGCCACAGAGGGCAACCTGCATTTTTTGAGTTTTCAGAATATCTCTATGGGAAACCTAAAGATGAACTACTGAACGATACGCTCACTACACTCGACTTGGCTAATCATTTTGGTAACATCTTTAAAAGTATATCGCATATAGATTTAGGTGAGCCACCAGAAGCGTGTGTTTTGGCAAAAACACTTGCCGAAGAAATGGAAAAAGCGGTGAAACAAATGTTTGGCGATTTGGCACCCAAAATTGTATTAGATGCTAACCTAGCTTCTAACGCACTTGCGAGTAGAAAACAAATTACCATACGCCCTACGGCTTGTTTTACCGATAACGATATTGAACAGTTAATCCAACACGAAGCGTACATCCATGTTGCCACTTCTATCAATGGTGAATTGCAGCCTCATCTAAAAATATTAAGTGCAGGGCATGCCGGGACTACCAAAACGCAGGAAGGGCTTGCTATTTTTGCCGAATATATCACCGCTACTACAGACCTCGACCGGCTTCGTAGGCTTTCTGATAGAGTAATTGCCATCCAAATGGCGGTAGATGGGGCAAACTTTATAGATGTTTACCGCTATTTCTTAGAGATTACCGACCGCCCTGAGCAGTCGTTCCTAAATGCTAAAAGGGTATTTAGGGGTGGAGTAATAGAAGGGGGGGCTCCTTTTACCAAAGATATGGTGTACCTAGAAGGGCTGATCAATGTAAGTCAGTTTTTAAAAGTGGTAATGAGCGAAGGGAAACTAGAATATTTAGATTTACTATTTTCTGGGAAATTAGACTTGTTCGATTTGCCCGCCTTACAACAGCTTTCGGAAAGGGGGCTTTTGGCAAAGCCCCGATTTTTACCTCCTTGGCTACAAGACAGGCGGTTTTTATTATCGAATTTAAGCTTCCTTTCGTTTATCAATGAAATTGACTTAAAAGAGTCAAAGGATTTTTATGAGAGGATATTGAAGTAGTTACAAATTAATATAGTTGCACACATAAATTGAAGAATCTAATAAAAATGAAACTGTACTACGTAAAAATTATCGAAACCCTCGCAGTTATAATTATTTATATTATTCTGAAAGACATTTGCTTTAAAATAATTGATAAAACGGTAGTTAAACGATTTCTCCAAGAAGCTAGAGGCATAATTACCAAAAGATTTATTAATATAATTTTCCTGTCGATTAGTGTTGCAGTAACTCTCCTAGTTTGGGGCGTTAAGCAAGCCGATTTAGCTATTTTTATAGGTTCAGTGCTTACGGTTGTAGGAGTAGCGTTTTTCGCTCAATGGTCTATTCTTTCCAATGTAACTTCCAGTATCATTATCTTTTTCAATCACCCAATTAAAATAAACGACTCAATTGTAATTTTAGAAGCAAAAGATTACGTAATTGAAGGAAAGGTAACTAATATAGGGCTCTTTTTCGTTACCCTACATACCGACGATTCTGAAGAAATAACATTGCCCAATAATATCTTTATTCAGAAAAGCATCAAGAAAATAATCAATCGTACTGAAAAGGATGAAGAACTTGAATAAAGCCATGGAAAGAAATTTTTCATACCCAAGCAATAGCACAAAACAACTTACCTTGAACTAAATTAGAACATTAGTAACCCAGTTTTAGTGATGAAAGAAAAACTCAAAAGCTTTGTAGAACAATTTGGAATGCTAACCCCCGAAGAGGTGGAATTGGTAGTGGATGGTACTCGAATAAAATCGTTTAAAAAAGGGACTATTTTATTGGAGGAAGGGCAAGTTTCCAAACATTGTTACATGGTTCTTGAGGGTTTGGTACGGGAATATTATTTGGTAGAGGGCGAAGAGAAGTCAACCGCCTTTTATACACAAGGCGACCCCGTTAACTCGTTTTCAAGCTACAATAACCAAACACCTTCTAAACATTACTGGGTATGTGCCGAAGATTGTGTGCTAACTGTCGGCGACCAAGATTTAGAGCGGGCAATGTGCGAAATAATTCCACGCCTAGAGGCGATTATACGCCAAGAAGTAGAAAAGTTGTCGGGGAAAGGGCAAGACGAGTTCGCCCAATTTATTACCTCTTCGCCCGAGCAACGCTACCTCCATTTACAAGAAACTCGCCCAGAGCTTTTACAGAGAGTGCCTCAACATCAGATTGCCAGTTTTATTGGGGTAACCCCCGAGTCGCTCAGTCGAATTCGGAAACGCCTCGCAAAAACAGAGGGAACAAAAGTAACAAGCCTAAAATAGCTATTCAGAAAGTTGGATGATTTTTCCTTCGGCATTGGTGTTTTCTGGGTTGAAGGCTAAAGACTTCTTATAGTTTTCAATCGCTTTTTCTTTATCACCAATTCTTGCATAAGCATCTGCTAAACTGTCGAATGCATTGTAAGACTTCGGATAGTTCACTGTGTTGAGTTTGAATAACGCAATTGCTTGCGGCTGTTCTTCTTTAT
>CAZFQW010000017.1:4347-17502 GCA_964521225.1 uncultured Roseobacteraceae bacterium | reverse complement strand
TGTTGCCAATTATAATGTGTCTGAAGAATGGGTTTGCAGTGGAGAAAACGTTGTTTTTAACGACCTCTCCAAAAGCTTTTCAGCAGATACCGTGCAGCGAGAATGGCATTTTGAGGGAGGTACACCCAATTACAGCACAGAGCCATCGGTAACAGTGAGTTACCCTACCCCCGGGACTTACAATGTGCGCTTAGTCCTTCGCCGAGCCGATGGTTTGATGAGGGAAATAATTACTGAAAACCAGATAAAAGTAGTGGAAAGTAACTCCATAGAAACGGCTATAAAAGAAAATTTTGAAGGGCAGATTTTCTTAGAGTTAACTCCGCTCGAAGGAAATTGGGAAAGTGTAAATATTGGTGCTTACGATAAAAGCGATAAAAGCATTAAAACTAGTGTAAATGGAAGCTTAGTTTCTGCAAGCCTCAACGCTTCGGCGACTCCTTGGGTAAATATTCAGTTCGATTATGCAATCGCCAATGCCGGAATCAATAGCCTTCTTTCAATAAAGTATTCTAAAGATTGTGGGCGACCTTTCCAAGAACTTTGGAACGGCAAAGGCGCGGCTCTCAATACTTTCGCTGCAAATACGCTGCACCCACTGCCTAACTTTTTAGAATGGAAGAAGGAAAGCCTCTATCTCAATACCGATTCAGCCCGTAAAAACCTGATAGTAAAGCTCGATTTTAAAGGGGAAGGCAATACCGTATTTTACTTAGATAATATCAACATCGTCCCAGCAAAAGGAATCAAATCTGATTTTTCGGTAAACCAAACCACCATTTGTGCGAATGGCAATATCGTACTAAAAGCCAGCCCTATAATTATTGAAACAGGGCAATCTGTTGAGCGTTTCCAATGGATTTTTGAAGGAGGTAGCCCCGAGACAAGCACCGCAGCGTCGGCAACGGTTACTTACCCCACAGCAGGTAAATTCGATGTAACCCTCATCGCACAATCGCAAGCTTATGCCGATACACTTTTTATCGAAGATTTTATTACGGTGATTGATACCGGCAGTTTAGCTACAAGTCTTGCAGAGAACTTTGAGCAGTCTTTTACTTTTAAAAGCGAAGTTTGGCAAGCTGTGCCCGCCAAGGCTTGGCGAGTCTCAAAAACTGCGGGAGGTTATGGCCGCAGTTTCTTTTCAATATTTGCCAATAACGAATATTTTGGGAGAGAAAATTTTAGTTCACAAATCATTAGCCCCGCTATCGAAATGGAAGGAAAAAATAGTATAGACCTCTCTATCGACTATGCTTATGCCATCCAAGAGGAGCTTTCTTCGGACACTTTATGCGTTTTATACAGTACCGATTGTGGGGTGTCGTTCCAAGAAGGGGGCTGCTTTGTAAATCAAGAGTTAAGCACTACTTCGAGCAATCGCAAGGCATTTATACCCCGCTCTGCCGAGTGGAAAACGAAGTCAATTTCACTCGATTTACTCAATCTTACAGAAGAAAAAGGTAATATCAGAATAGCCTTTGAAAGTAGAAGCGCAGCCAATAATGCTATTTATATAGACAATGTGGAGGTGGAGCCCTTTTCTTTTAATATTCCCGAAGTAGATTTTACGAGGTCGCTATTAGAGAAGGATACTTTGTTTATTTTAGAAGATACTCTACAATTAATGGACCTCTCTACCAATAGACCTCGCGCTTGGCAATGGAAAATTAATGGTCCTAAAAACTATACTTTTAGTGAGCAGTCGCCGTTTGTAGTATTCGATTTTCCGGGAGTTTATACAGTCAGTTTAACAACCTCCAACCCGGCAGGAGAAAAAACAATTACGAAAGAAGCCTTCTTGCAAATTGAAAGTAGAATTCCTGTGGGGTTAAAAGAAGGCGAGGTTGTACAATGGGAACTCTTTCCAAATCCTTCTCAGGGGGTTATCGAACTTGCGGGGATAGAAAACAGCGCAACGGCAAGGGTGTTTAATGTGCTTGGTACGTTGATTTTCTCAAGAGAGCTTTCAAAAAATTCTCGGAAAATAGACTTAAGCAATCAGCCCAAAGGATTGTACATAATTGAGGTAAAAAATAATCGGGAGTTCTTCCGAAAAAGAGTGATAATTCATTAGATTAAGTATGAAATATCACGAAAATAAGATATTGTAACATGTTATTGAAGACGCTATTTTCTACAACTAACTGATTTTTAGCGCAATAAAAAACCAGGCTTTTCACTTGTAATAAGATACCTAGTTTACACAAATTCATTACAACTTTTTACGCGCATGATTGCAACACTACCTTTCAAAGACTCACTCTTAGAAAAATCATTACATGGTTTAACTTTTTTAGAAGACCAAGCAACAATTATTGACCGTTGGCATAAAGATGACCAATTTGCTAATGTAGAACTTAGCCAAAAGGTTGAAGAAATCAGACAAAGTAAACCGTCAAAACCCTATAAAAAATGGTTAGTAGATTTATCGGAAGTGAAAGAAGGAGGGCAGGAGTCAGACTGTTGGTTGTACAGCGATTTAATCCCGTTTTTTTTAAATGAAGGGTACTACTATATTGCCATTGTAAAGCCCCGTTACGATTACAGGAATATGCAATCAGGCGAAGATATTATCGAAATAGGCGACCGATACATTGGGCAGTTTGAAAATTTTGAAAAAGCATTCCAGTGGCTTACCAAGCAAGATAATTAATTACTGATTTAGCCAAATTTTAAATAAAGGCGTTCTTTCTGCGCTTATGATTACTTCCTCTTCAAAGCTAGGCTCTAGTTCTACTTTTAACCGACCTTTAAAGTGGGGGTGTATGGTATGCGTCGCATCGATGTTGGCAATAATCTTCCTGTTCAGCTTAAAGAAATCTTTGGGTTTGAGCATTCCTACTAATTCATCTAAGGAATAATCTATCGGGAACTTCTGTCCCTCGTGGGTCATGAGCATGGTTAACTTGTCTTGGGAATAGAAATAGGCAATTTGTTCGATTTTAATGGCTTTAATTTTTTGCCCCGACTTTACTAAAAAGCGCGACTTAGAAGTTTTTCCGCCCTTTACCAACTCTGTGAGTTCTGTTAGTTTTTCTTGTAGTGTTGAGCTGGCAAATTTCTTTTTTAGCTGTTCAAATTTTGCTAAACTCTGCAAAAGCTTTTGAAGCTTAATAGGTTTCAACAGGTAGTCGACACTGTTCACCTCAAAGGCCTCTATGGCATATTGATCGAAGGCAGTTGTAAAAATAACAGGGCTTTGCACCTCAACTTGTTTGAAAACCTCAAAACTCAGCCCATCTGCAATTTGAATATCCGAAAATATAAGTTCAGGGTGTTTGTGCGTGTTAAGCCACTCTACTGTTTTTTCAACAGAAATACATTTGGCTACAACGTTTATTTCGCTATGGCATTCTTCCAATAATTCTTGGAGTCTGTTCGCCGCTAAGGGTTCGTCTTCAATAATGAGCACATCCATAGTCTACACAAAATTCAGTAAAGGGAGCTTTATGGTAAAAGTCTCATTATCATCAATTATTTGTATTACCTCGTCGGAAAGATAGTTGTAGCGCTTGCTGATATTTTTTAAACCCGACTGCGAAGAGTACTTGTCTGGTTTTTTTCTTTTTAGGGTGTTTTTTACCACTAAGTATCGGTTATCTTCTACAAATACATTGATTTTTAATTTGCTGTCTTCCGAAATTACATTGTGCTTTACAATGTTTTCAATCAGCATTTGAAGCGATAAGGGCGGAATGTATTTTTTTTTCGATTTTTCGGGAATTGCCACCTCTAAGTGAAGAGCGCCACTAAAACGCTGTTTTAGCATGTATACGTAAGATTCTAAAAACTCCAATTCCTTTTCAACTTTCACCAACTCTGCCGCTTTGTTCTGCAATACATACCGATACACATCGGCGAAACTATCCAAAAAAATTTGAGCCTGAACGTTTTTCTTGTCTATTAAAGACGATAAAATGTTGAGGTTATTGAACAGGAAATGAGGGTCTATGTGGTTTTTGAGCGATTCAAATTGGGTATGCAATTGCTCTCTTTTCAGATTCTCTGACTGAACGAATGCCTTCTTCCACTGGACCATGAAATAAATACCGAAGTTGATTGAAATTATCGGGATGGTGAGTAGTAAGCCGTAAATATTTAAAACAAGCGTTTGCTCTAAATCGGGTGGGGTTTCTGTAAATAATATTTTGAAAATATAGTAAGTGGCATTTACACAAATAAGAGAGTAAATGCTACTACAAGCTAGTTGCACAAAAAACCTTTTCGAAATGTAAGATTTCCAAGGGTAATATTTATTGAGCTGATGAGAGATAGTGCTATTGCCTATCCAAAGGAGGGCAACAACGAGCAGGATCCAGCCGATAGAGAGGTAGTATATTTTATTGACATTTAGGCTGTTTAATACCGCAAATAAGCAGCCTACTAAAGCCGAAAAGGCAACTAAAATAATAACCTTTACACCATCAATACGAAAAAAACCTTTTTGAGGCTGTGCGATGTAATTGCTATCATCTTCAAATAAAGAATCCATGTTTTTATCTTTTCTAAGGTAAATATCGGATTGCTTATCAAGGGTAAGTTCCTGATACATGATATTACTAATCTAAGCGTATAAAAGGAGGGTTTGCAGCTAGTAATTGAAGTAAAGAGTTGGTTTTGGCAAATCTTAACAGAAAGAAACCTGAAAAGAGATTTTTTCAGGTTTTTATGAATGATAATTAGTCGAAAATTACTTTTTCTATATTTTTCCATTTAACATAAGCGGGCTTATTGTCTCGATCATCTTTAAAAATTAAGATGCCATCGTTTCGGTCGGTTACATCTTGTGTTTCGCCTAGTAAAATTGTTTTCCCACTTTTTAATTCTACGGTTGAGTAATTATAATTTTTAGGGCTGATTGATTTGATTTTTTCAAAAGGGATGGTGTATTCAAAACCATCGGCTTCACCATCTAGCATTTCCCAGTTCCACTCCTCGTCTAAATCATATACCAACCTACCCGAAAGCTTTTCTCCATTAGTAGAAACCACAGTACCCGATAGTTTTCGGGCATTTTTAAAATCGCTGAAAGCAGGGCCTGATTTTGTGGGTTCACTAAAAGTAATTTTATCGAACTCTCTCCATTTTACAAGTACTCGCCCGAACTCTTCGGTTTTTATAACAATGCCTCTGTTTTCGTCATTTACATCGTTAGAGCCGGTGAGGTAAAGTCGTCGTCCCGATTTTAAGGTAACGCTCGCCCCTCTTCGTTCGGCTTCAATTTCAGCGATTTTATCGAAGGCAATCGATACGTCTCCATTATCGCTATCGCCATCTAATTTATCGGTTCCTATGCACTCATCGTTGTCCCAAATTATAAAACCTTCAAAATTACCTTGCGAAGTTTCAACAGTTCCGTAGAGAGGTTCACCAAATTTGTTGGCTAGCTTTTTAGGGGAGCTCATAAATTTAATTTCTTCAATTCGGTCCCACTTTAATTTCAGTTCACCAATTTCTTGGTCGTATACTTTAATGCTATTGCCAAGGTCGTTTGAGCCACCTTCTAAATCTACTGTAGTACCGTCTTTAAACTCAAGTTCTACCTCATTTCTACCAATAATTGTCATTTTGCTAATATCTCCGAAGCGGCAAGCGAAGGTATGGCTGTTAGCAATACCCCAACGGCCACCATCTATCCAAATATTACCAAAGTCCATATTCAGCGACCATGTTCTTTTCCCCTTTTTGTCATCATCATCGTCGCTGTTTTCTAGTTCATCGCGGTCGATGTACTTAATAAATGGGTTCTTCTTTTTGGTTGAATTGAAAAGGTCGTCCCAAAAAGCTTCTTCGTCGCCCCAGCGGATTTCGCCAACAAATTTTTGGTTATCAATCATCGTGATTTCACCATAAATATAGGCTTGGTCGGTTTGGGCATTTACATTGGTTAGGCTCATTGCTATCATCCCAATGAGTAATGTTAAAATTTTGATTTGTGGATTGTTTTTCATGATTTAGGATTTTTTTGTTGTGTTCCGATTAACTGAACACTTCAAAGGTGCAACAAAGCTTTCCTCTATAAGATAGAATTTGGACGAGGCGGGAGAAAAATTGACCGAATCGGGAAAAGTTTAGGATGAACCGGAACGCATAAATTGCTTTTGCCCTACTTGGCTGATTTTTTTGGAGCTGATAGTTTTGAACATCAACTCAATGAAAAGCTTCGCCATTAGGTTAAAAAAAGGGGCTTAATGTTCAGTGTGTAAGATGGGTTTTATCGTAAAGTACTTATATCTTAAAGGGAATCGCCATAGCTACAGATGTGCGGAATAATAATTCAAAAAAAGAAGAGTAACTCTCGTTACTCTTCTTCATCACTACTTCTTTTAACTTCTAAATCTTCTCGGTCTTTTAGCTTTTTATCAACTACTTCTTTGTTCAAAAAATCGTTGATTTGATCAATGGTGAAGGTACTTTCTATTTCCCCTGAAGAGTTGATTTTAATATCAAATCCTTTGAGGTCGCTATGTACTTTTGGCTTTTTGTCTTTATCCTTATTTTTCATGATTCTATTTTTTTAATTTATGTAACAAAGTATCTATAAAAAGAGGTTGGGGAAACTCTCGGCAGCCGTATAGCAACTGCCGAGGTTTAAAGTTCTTGCTAATTACGCATCAACTGAATCCACCCTTTTAGTTCTAAAATTTCATCTTCGGCATTTAGGCGGAAGAACTTAACCGTAGCGGTGTAATAATATAAGCCGTTGCTTAATTCTTTGCCATTATGGTTCGTTCCATCCCAATTGAGGTAAATGTCATCGTCTGACTCATAAACCAACTCTCCCCAGCGGTTATACACTTTAAAATCAACTTTTTCTACAAATAATGGGCAGCGGAAAGGCACGAATAAATCGTTTGAGCCATCGTTGTTTGGCGTGAAAACATTAGGTAATTCATACTGGGCACAATCGGTATCTATACAGATTTCAGGCATAAACGCCGATTCGTTCCCTGCTAGATCAACGGTAGTTAAGGTGTAGCAGCCGGCAATAGAAGTTAAGTTTTGATGCACAAAGAAGGTATCGGTAACACTAGCGAGCAGTGTGTAAGCCGAATCGACTCTTGGTTTGTAGTAGATATTATAGAATGCTAAATCTTCTTGACACTCAGGAGTTAAGTCGGGAATCCACGAGAAAATATTTTCGTAGGTCTGATTAACCGGGCAAGTATCATTTGGGGCATAAATTACCGATGATAAATCCTCACAAGTTTTGGTTTCCAAATTAAAACTTAGTGGTAAACATGGTGGAATAATATCGAGCAGTACGGCACAAGCCTCTTGCGATTTATTGAGCAGGGGGTCATCTATAAACGGATTGAGATACGTGCCCTGTGTAGTTACAAAGTAGCAATACTCTTGTGTGGGGTCCAAAGGTGCAACACTTCCGTTATCTTGATATCGAAAGCCATTTGCAGTAACATCCACACTATCGAGCAAGGTAAATACCTCGTCGTTTACGCGCTTTCGGTAGATATAATGAAAACGAAAATTGTTAGTGTTGTTTCTCCAAGGGGTTTGCGCTTCCCAAGAGAGGGCAATGGTTTCTAAGGTACTCGCTGCATTAAGCCTCACCGATGAAGCTACCTCGGAAGAGTCTACCAAAATACCCTCTGAGTAGAAATAAACCCTATAATTATAAGGGATTGCAGCGGTATTTAAGTTGGTATCGGTGAAAGAAGTATCGTTTTCGCTGAAAATAGTAGGGAGTAACTCAAAGTTCCCTCTACCCGAAAAACCTATTGCTTTGCCCACTTGGTAAGTATGTGGGCGAGGGAAGTCGGCAGTATCAATACCAATTACTTTAGTCCATCGCACAAAAATTTCCCCGGTTGTTCTATCGGTTCGTTCAATGCTCACGTTGGTAACAAAAGGGGCATTAGTTGGGGTAAACACCAAAATAGAATCGCATGCTTCCTGCGAAAAGTTAATCAGGGGTTTTTGCGTTTTAATTTCCTCTTGCAAGTAATCGCCAAAAGTAGAAACCCGGTAACAATAGCGTTTCCCTTCTTCCAAGGGCTGGTCATTAAAACGGCCTCTATCTACATAAGCAAAACCGCTTTGAAATACATTGACGCTATCAATCAATTCAAAATCTTCTTGTTCTCCTTCTATACGCCTATAAATGTAATGCTGAGGGAAAGAGTCGACTCGGTTTACCCAAGGTACTTGCGCCTGCCACGAAATCTGAATGGCTTCAATAGAAGGGCTAACAGTTAACCGCACCGAAGATGCTTTATCAGAAAAATCGGCTAAAACTCCTTGCGACAATAGTCTGACGTAGTAGTTATAAACCTTGTCGGAAGTATTAAGTCCTGTATCTACAAAGGTGGTATCGTTTTCTTCAAAAGTTTGGTTGATTAAGGTAAGATTCGCATTTCCATTAAATCCCTCTGCACGTAAAAGCTGATAGGTATAAGGGCGAGGGAACTCTGTATCGTCGATAGCAATGGGCTTGGTCCATCGCACAGAAATCTGCCCTTCTGTGGTAGAGGTAGAATCAACGCTTACGTTGGTCATGTAAGGGGCCACTCTTGGGATAAACACACATACTTCCATAGAAGCGAGACTTTCCCCCCCTTCAGGTTGCCTAAAACGGGCAAAGATGCGGTAACAATATTCTTTGCCTCTTTCTAATCCTTGCCCTTTGTTGTCGTCGTTAAAACTTAGCGTGTTAATATCTACTTCACCAATTTCAGTATAACCTGTGTAAGCGGGCAAGCCCGTTTCGCAAACGGGGTCGAAGGGAAACCCTCCTTCTCTTCGCCAAACGCTCATGGTAACGGCATTGCCACATTGGTAGTTGTTCCAACTCAGTTCTACTTGTGCACGCACTAAATCGGGGAGGGCAATCAGGGTATCGGGCGAAGGACCTACCACGGTAATTCGCCATGTTTGCAAATCGGCAAGTTGGTTTTGTAAAGAGATGGGGGTATCTACCGCTTTAAAAGTAGCTTGGTAGGGTTCTCTTCGGACGTCTTCGCAAACGGTTTCCCATCTGAAAATACCTTCTTCAAAACCATTTGGGGGTTGTAGCCCTAAAGTGTCGAAAGTGGCACTATTGCTAGGAGCAGGCAGATCAAACAAACTGCCAGACTGGTTGGCTGCGGTAAGAATAAGTAGGTCGCCGTCGGGGTCTCGTGCAAATATAGAAGCTTCTAAAGTTGAACCTGCTACTATACATGTATCTCGGGGGATAATAATATTGGGGCGTTCGTTATTGTGATCACGTACTACAATTTGCATATCTCTATTCACCCTGCCAATTCTGATTCCATCTCGCCATTCATCAATATAAAAAGCAACATTATATTCTCCGGGTGTTTTGGGGGCATCCCATATCAAATCACCCGTAATGGGATCAATAGAGAACTCTGCCGGTGCAGTGCCATCTTCTCTAATATCACTTAGTTCGTCGGGGAAACGGTAGTTAATTACTAGCCCGGCGTCGCCATCTACAGCAGGGCTTTTTTTGTTGATGGTTAATTGGTAAGAAAGGCTATCTCCCTCTGGGTCGAAAGCACCTGGGTTATGGATAAAACGCTGCCCCACTCTTGCCTCGTCTATTGGCGGAATGAGTAAAATAGGAGAATTATTTAAGCCAAGTATTGGACTGATGAGGAAGGTAGATTCAATAAAAAAAGGGGTGTCGATAGAATTGAACATATTTAACACTCCGGGGTTTCTGTTTCTTTCAAAATAACTTACAGTGTATTCGCCAGGCGAAGAGAAAGTAAAAACTGTTTCGTACAATAATATTTCGGTAGTGCCTCCATTGATAAACCCTAGTGAAACAGGGGAAACCACGACCCTGTTATTAGGATTTCCCGTTCCAAAATCAATTTCTCCTTCTTGCGCTGGAACGCCTTCAGTATCTCTGTATAAAACAATTGTAAAGCGGAAGGTGAGCACATTAGGATTGCCTGTATCTAACCGAGTTGCGGTTAAATCTCCCGCCCTAATATGTGTAGCAAAAGTATGATGCACGCCCAGTACTAGCAGGAAGCTTAATAATAATGCGCAGTTTAATAAGTATTTATTCATTAGTTGTATAATTGAAAATGGATAAACTGGTTGCGATCATGTAAACATCGATTCGTGATAGAAATGTTTGTATAACAGTAAATATATGAAGGCTAATTTAACTTTTCTATTAAGCTAAGCCACTCTGCTTTAAAATCAGAGAATTACAAACGAAAAAATGGGCAAATCGCTACGTACAATATAATAGCTAACAGGCGGAATGATGAAAATTTAGTTGGGGATTCAGCGAATACTTGCGCAGAACGTTGAAATATTGAAGATTTAACCCAAATTAGGCCAATGAAACTTATAGCTTGCCTCAACAAGTTCGTTATTTACGTAGTTACAGTCTTTCTACAGAATATTAAAATTGAACTCTATTTTCGACCTACAGTTTCATTCATTCGTTTTAATTTTGTTCAGAAGGTAAGTGCTATCATTGTTACAAAACTCAACACTCAAAAAAATATATAAATGTCTGACGTTAATATTTTGCAAATCGCTGGGGAATTAAATATTCCTGAACACAAAGTAAAGGCAACCATTAAGCTACTCGATGAAGATGCGACCGTTCCTTTTATTGCACGTTACCGAAAAGAAGTTACAGGTGAACTCGATGAGGTTGATATTACCGAAATTAGAGATAGAATTGCTCAGTTGCGCGAGATGGATAAACGGAGAGAAACTATCCTGAAAACCATTGAAGAGCAGGGCAAACTCACCGAAGAACTGAAAAATAAAATTGAAGCAGCCGGTACCATGAGCGAGTTGGAAGACTTATATCTGCCCTACAAACCGAAAAGAAGAACAAGAGCTGCCATTGCCCGCGAGAAAGGGCTTGAGCCTTTTGCCGATATTTTATTTGAACAAAATAGTGCCGATTTATTGGCTGAAGCAGAAAAATTCATCGACCCAGAAAAAGAAGTAAACACAGTAGAAGAAGTTTTGGCGGGTGCTAGAGATATTATTGCCGAAAAGGTAAATGAAGACCAACAGGCACGCCAAGAAATCCGAGAGCTTTTCCACGAAACAGGTGTATTTCAAGCAAAAGTAATTCCTGGTAAAGAGTTAGAAGGGCAGAAATATAAAGACTATTTCGATTGGAACGAGTCGATAGAGAAAGCACCATCGCACAGGGTACTCGCCATGCGAAGAGCCGAAAAAGAAATGATTATTTCTTTGGATTGCACTCCCGAAGAGGGAACCGCAATTTATAAGTTAGAGCAGATGTTTGTATATGAGCACAACCAGGCAGGCGAACAGGTGAAATTAGCGGTGCGAGATGCTTACAAGCGCTTAATGAAGCCTTCTTTAGAAACCGAAATAAGAATGGATTCTAAAAAAAGAGCCGATGAAGAAGCAATCAGGGTTTTTGCCGAAAACCTACGCCAATTGTTGTTGGCAGCGCCCATGGGGCAAAAAAGAGTATTAGCGGTCGACCCGGGCTTCCGCACAGGGTGCAAAATTGTATGCCTCGACGAGCAGGGAGCACTCTTATACAACCAAGCAATTTACCCAAATGAGCCGCAAAAAAAGACTTTTGAGGCAGAAGGTATTTTGAAAAGCCTTTGCCAAAAATATAAAATAGAGGCAATTGCCATAGGGAACGGAACCGCAGGCAGAGAAACTGAAGCATTTATCCGCAAAATTAAATTCTATGACGCAGTTCAGGTAGTGATGGTAAACGAAAGTGGTGCTTCTGTGTATTCAGCTTCGGAAACCGCTAGAAGAGAATTTGCGAAAGAAGATATTACAGTACGTGGTGCCGTATCGATTGGCAGAAGGTTAATGGATCCTTTGGCAGAATTAGTGAAAATAGACCCAAAAGCGATTGGCGTAGGGCAATATCAGCACGATGTTGAGCAAAATATGCTAAAACAAGGATTGGATGATACTGTAATGAGCTGTGTAAATGCTGTGGGTGTTGAGGTAAATACAGCGAGTAAAGAGTTGCTTTCTTATGTATCGGGCTTAGGGCCAACTTTAGCAAAAAATATTATTGATTTCCGCAACGATAAAGGAGCATTTGCCAAAAGAGATGATTTAAAAAAAGTGCCCCGATTAGGCCCCAAAGCATTTGAACAAGCAGCAGGATTTTTGAGAATTAGAAATGCCGAAAACCCGCTAGATAGAAGTGCTGTTCACCCCGAAAGCTACCACATTGTAGAGCAAATGGCGAATGATTTAAACTGCACTCCCGCCGATTTAATGAAAGATGTTGAGTTGAGAAGTAAAATCAAATTAGCAGAATACATTAACGATACAGTTGGTCTTCCGACACTTGAAGACATTATGGAAGAACTCGCAAAACCAGGGCGCGATCCTCGCGAGCAGTTCGAAGCATTTAGCTTCGAGGAAAGTGTTTCTAAACCTGAAGATTTAAGAGCAGGAATGACCCTTCCGGGCATTGTAACCAACATTACTAAATTTGGTGCTTTTGTAGATGTGGGCGTTCACCAAGATGGCTTAATACACGTTAGCGAATTATCACACGAATTTGTTAGCGATCCAGGCGATGTGGTAAAAGTACAGCAAAAAGTAAACGTAAGAGTACTTGAGGTTGATTTAGCTCGAAAACGCATTGCCCTTTCTTTGAAAGGAGATATTTCAAATGCAGCATCTAAAAAAGCAGCAAAACCGCCAAGGCAAAGAACGCCAATGCAAAGAACGGAGAAGCCACCAAGGCAAAGAGCGCCCAAACCAAGTCAAGGCTCTTACTCAATCAACGATTTGAAAAAACATTTTGGGAAATAGCGTTAACCGTTACCGAATTACAAACATCAAAAAAAGGGCTGCCAACTAGCAGACCTTTTTTTATATGACAAATTGTAATAGCACTATATCGCTTTCTACAAAAAGCAATTACGGTAAGGTATTTTTAAAATCCTGATAGCTTGAAGGGTTTAAAGCATTTGTACTACACCCTAAAGTAGCAGCTTGCGAATTAATGTTTTCTACTCTATTACTCGGACTAGGATGTGTACTTAAAAACTCTGGCATTCCACTACCTCCACCTGAAGCTACTTTCATTCTTTCCCAAAAAGGGATCGCTTCTTTAGGTTGGTAACCAGCCATTGCCATAAATACCATACCTAATTTATCGGCTTCACTTTCGTGGTTTCGTCCATAAGC
>CAZFQW010000017.1:0-4337 GCA_964521225.1 uncultured Roseobacteraceae bacterium | reverse complement strand
TGGCGTTCTTGCACCGCCTTCAGCTTCAAGTTTTTCGAAGAAACCTGCCACACCATTACACTGGTATTGTGTATCACCTAAATACAGCACAGCACTTTCGTCGGCTTCGGTTTCGGCATCGCGACTAAACTTAAGGCTACCTAAATTTACAAGCACCTGCGAAACTGCTCCTTGGTTATTCCCTAAAACCACATCGAGTAACAATTGAACACCCATTTGGCGTTGCAGTGCTTTGCTGCTATGACGCTCTTCTGCATGGGCAATTTCATGCCCTATTACTCCTGCTAAGTGGTCTTCTGTTTCTAGGAACTTAATCAGGCCTGTGTACACATAAATGTATCCGCCCGGTGTGGCAAAAGCATTCAACACTTCATCATTCTGAATGATTTTAATTTGATCATAGGCAAATTCGTTGCGATATTTGATTTCTGAGGAACTCAGTATTTTATTTAAAATTCCTTTTAGATAGCTATAAGATTGAGCATACTGAGTTGCTGAAAGAATGGGGTATTCTTGTGGGTTGGCAGCAATTTCTTCTGCGACTTGCTGCCCGAGCCTTTTATCGTCTTCAATAGTAAAAAGACTGATTCCACCGTCTTCATCACACGAAGTAATGAATACTGAGGAAATAACAAATGCTGTAAATAAAATAGATTTGATAAATGATTTCATCGATTATTTAGTTTTTAAGTGAATTTTAAGCACCAGTATTATTTAAGCTGAAAATTTATTCTGATTTTAAAATACTTGCAGTAAATCACTTCAACGGAGGTAGTTGCTGCAATAGAAAATAAATATCCAGTTAAGTTCTTAATATTTAAAAAGAAAAAAGTATGCCGAGTTACAAACACTTGTTTACTCAGTAGTTTACTTGATTAGGTTTAAGCTTTTTTAGGACTAAACATCAATATTGGGTTGCCTAAAAAGTATTGGGGTGCTAGCATCGTTTAAATCGAACATTAGTGCAGAAAGATACCCCATTCCCCTTCTTTCGTTATATACACAACCAGAATCAATCAAATAATTACCATTTATATGAATGGGAGCATAAGGGGTTGGTTGGTGCCCAATAACCTGTGTTACCTCCGGAATTACGGCTAATGGCTCTTTATTAAAGAAGTAAGGTTTATTAGATACAAAGTCGGCATCTAAGCAGTCTTGCAGATGATAGCGATTTTTTCGGTAAAAAGTAGTACTAATGCCCCCATGTGTTACTAAAAAACGAGTTTTAAATGCTGTTTTAATAATTAAAAACTCGGGTAAAAGGCTGAAAAAGGATGACATCTCACTTAAAACATAAGCAGTCTTTTTAGGAGAGTGAAGAGGAAGGCTCTTCTCAATCGATTTTACGGTTTGAGCACCCCCGCTATTTTTCCAGATTTCTTTATAATTTTTCTTATCTCTGAAAATGCAATAGTATTCGTGGTTTCCTTTGATACATTCGTATTCATTCCCACGAATAAACTGGTACACCTCGTAAGACCTGGGACCTTTATTAATTAAATCGCCTAAAAAGATAATGCGATTATTTTTTTTAGGGATTTTTTCCAGCAGCGCTAGCATAGATTGATAACAACCATGTATGTCGCCAATGAAAGTAACATGCATACTCGCAATTTAAAAAGAAGCGTGAATTGTAAGATTATCTGATGAGGCCATTACGCCACAAGGCAATGGTGTTATTCCAAGCAGATTTATACTTAGAGTCTCTTACCAAGTCGTAATGATAACCTGTAAACTGATTGGGTTTGCGTTTGAAGTCAAACTGTATAGTGCTTTCACCGCCCGAAGACTGATAAATCCATTGTATTTGGTCGGTAGAAGTTACTACTCGGTCAGGTTTTCCAAAAACAATATAGATAATCCCTCGGTCGGTTTTCCAGCCCTGTTTGTAACCTGTAAAATTATGATTGGCATACGATACCCGCTGAAAGTACCTTTTAATCACTTTTCGAGCATTATCGGGAGAGCCGCCAAGGTTTAGCCAAAACTTATCCAATTCTTCTTTAGGGTCATCAACTCCTCTAAGAACTTTGGTTTCTGCTTGGGTTGAGATATAGAGCATCGGTTCTATCACTCGCTTAATTTTTCTAAACTTAGGGAAATCTGCTTCGGTAACTTTAATCCCAAGGCCTATCTGGGAGGTAGTATCGGTTTGTGCAAAATAAAGCGCAGGCTCTTGTAAAGCGAAAGGCTTATTGGTTTGCACCTGCACCACGGCTTCAATTACCATAGAAGGGCTATTCGCTACCGAAGCATTAAGCATTGGAGGCGCACTTGCCCAAAAATCTTGTTCAATTTTATATAAGTAAACAGGTTTGTCTTCAACACTTTCTAATACAATTTCATCTCCAGCTTTTACATAAGAAAAACCAGTTGGGTTCGATACGTTTTTTACTGCAAAACCTAGCTCTTCCGACGATAAAGGCATTAAAATGCTCTGTTGAATTAATTCTTTACCCTTGTAGCCAACCTTAAAATTAAGGACGATTTTTTTGGTTCTATCGGGCGAAACCATTCTATGGATTAAGACATTATCTAAAACCATTGAGTTTTTATTAGGTAAAAGGGTAGAGTCCGATTGTAAAGATTCGCCAGTAGGGTAATCTGTAAAAGTATATGTAAATTCAAACTCATTGGTATCGGTTACTTCGCCAATTTCAATTTCAACATAAGATTGGTTGCCATGTAACTGGGTGCTATAACTTATTTTAAAAGGAGAAGAAAACTGTGCAAAGCTCAAAGCAGGGCTAAAAAATATAGCTAAAAAAAGGGTTTTGAGTAAGTGTTGTCTTTCTATTTTTCTGAGTAGCATGGCTGAATTCATAAATTAATTTAAAAAAGAAGACTTAAGTACATTTAATTAATATACAATAACTTGTTAATATCGTATTGGTTATCCTTGCTGGATAACACCTAAAACATAACAAGAATGGTTTTGGGGAAAATTGAAGAGGGCTACTCATGATTTATATCATTTTGCCTCTCAACAAATCTAAACTAATTTTGGACTTTATTTAAAATCCGATTGATATGCCTTCAGCAATTAATAAAAATCTTTTTGAAGAGTCAGTGATTGAACAATATAAAAAAGAGTTTGATTCAGCACTTCCTTACCGACATGTTGTAATTGATAACTTTTTGGAAGACAACCTTGCTAAAACCCTAAACAGCAATTTCCCTTCTGTAGAAGAGTTGAAAACACACTGGAAAGGATTAAATGAAAATAAGTTTGAAGGTTCTACCTTCGAGCAGTTTCATCCAAGTTTTCAGCAGGTGAAAGAGGCACTGGCTTCAGCAGATTTTTATAAGTGGATTGAAAAGGTAACGGGGGTGAAAGATGCTTTTATTACCGATGATCACATGGGCGCGGGCATTCACCAAGGGAGCAACGGAAGCTTTTTAGATGTGCATATAGACTTTAATATCCATCATGTACTGAATGTGCATCGCCGCTTAAACCTGCTTATTTACCTCGAAAAAGACTGGAAAGACGAGTACGGAGGCGCTTTAGAATTATGGAATGCCGATATGACTAGCTGCGATAAGCTAGTACCGCCAGCCCTAAATAGAGCCGTTATTTTTGAGACTAGCGAAATTTCTTATCATGGCTATTCAAAAATCACACTTCCGGAAGGGGTAACTAGGAAATCGTTCTTTGCCTATTTCTACACCAACGAAAGAGAAGATGCAGCACCTTACCACGATACTATCTTTAAGGCAAGACCTACGGAAAGCACTTCCAAAAAAATTAAGACTACAATCAAAGAAAATGTGAAAAACACGGCGAAATCAACCCTAAAAAAACTAGGCGTTAAGTTCTAAAAGAACAATGCAAATTAGGGGTTAAAAAGACTATCAATATTAAAAAAACTAAGCAAAAACATCATTTTTTTTAGCTAGCCCGTAGGGCGAGAGCTGTAAGTTTACCTATCTTAACTTTAGATTCTTCGCAGGTTCAGAATGGCACCAAAATTTACTGCTTAGGTTCAAAAAAGAAAATCACAACTACTGATTTGCATAATTATTGGCATTCTTCTACCTTTTTAAATTTGTAAAGGATAGAAGACACTTCAACACTAAAAAAAATGTTCAGCACTACCGAAATAACTTCGCACGAAGAAACAAGCGACAATGTAATTCATCAGCGATTATTATTCGCCTATATAAAAGCGAGTGAATATATTTTTGGGAATGTACTCGAAATTGGATGTGGCGCAGGGCGCGGGCTAGAAACTGTGCTTGCTCATAGCGAGAAATACACAGCAGTAGATAAAAATGCTCGATTGTTAGATTTTCTGCAAAAAAAATATCCCAAGGCTACTTTCAAAGCGCAG
>CAZFQW010000016.1:0-17519 GCA_964521225.1 uncultured Roseobacteraceae bacterium | reverse complement strand
ATTGTAGTGCCAATAGGCATTCAACAAAAAATAAGTAGTGATAGAATACATGAAATTGTTCAGCAAATAGCCGCTGAAGATGGTATTACGGTATATGCTCTCCCCACAGGTTTGGCTAAGGGCGTAGATATGGGGAGCCCCTCTATAAATGGGTTGAGAATGCCTAAAATTGCCCTAGTGGTAGGTGATGGTGTTTCGAGTAACGATGCGGGGGAAATGTGGCATTTACTAGACCAACGCTACCATATTCCGGTAGTAAAAATGGAGGTTTCAGAGGTTTCTTTCGCCAATTTAGAAAAGTATAATGTGCTCCTGATGCCCAACGGTTCTTATGGCAGCATCGGCAAAAGAGGGAAAGAAAATATAAAAAGATGGTTACAAGCTGGAGGTACTATCGTAGCCGTAAAAAATGCGGTAAGATGGTTAAGCGGAAGCAAACTCACTCAGTTAGAATATACAAACAGCTCGGCTACTGACTCTACACATACGTTTAGTTATGCACGCCTTTCGGCAAACAGGGGTTCGCAAAGAATTGGAGGTGCTATTTTTGAAGCTACGCTCGATATTACACATCCTTTAGGATATGGTTTTACAAGTGAAAAAATACCGGTATTTAGGAACAGTGATATTTTTATTAAAAAAAGTAAAAATGTATATGCCAATCCGTTGGTTTATACAGACTCTCCGCTGTTAAGTGGGTATATTTCACAAAGAAATCTTGAGAAATTAAAGGGTACGGCAGCCATTACGGTTTCTGGAGTGGGTAGAGGTAGAGTAATTTCTATGGTAGATAACCCGAACTTTAGAGCCTTTTGGTACGGTACCAATAAACTCTTTGCCAATGCAATTTTCTTTGGCGACCTCATTAGCGGTGCGGCTACTGACTAAACCTTGTAAAAAAGCATTTTGCCTTTAGACCAAACAACAATTGCCAAGGTGTTCTTTTATGAAAACCTTGGCAAATTGTTTCAAGAAAATAAATAGGAAAGTGAAGTTTGATTGATTAGACTTCACCCTTCATTTGAAAAACTGATACTCAAAAAATTAATATGAGTTTTCTATACCCTGCGTATTTATATGGGCTTTTTTTAATAAGTATTCCCATTGTTATTCACTTCTTTAATTTTCAGAAAGCAAGAAAGGTTTATTTCACCAATGTGAATTTCTTGAAATCGGTCAAGGAAGTAACCAACGCCCGTAGTAAAATCAAAAATATATTGGTTTTACTCTCAAGAATACTCTTCCTTATATGTTTAGTGTTAGCCTTTGCCAGGCCGTTTATCCCCAACGAAAACAGCAATGTTCAAGGCGATGGAAACTATGTAAGTGTGTATATAGACAACTCGTTCAGCATGCAAAATGAGCAGGGTAATCGACGCTTGTTTGATATTGCAGTACGCCAAGCAGAAGAAATTACCAAGATTTTTCCTTCCAATACCTTGTACCAACTGGTTTCTAACAATTCCACAGAAAATTTTCAGTTTTTCTACGATGCAAACCGCTTCTTAGAAAGAATTTCTGAGTTAGAATTTAGCAACACAGATTTAGCCTGGGAAGACGTTGCCAACATTCAAAAGCAATCATTCTCTCAGAATAGTGCAGGGCAAGGAAACCACGTGTTTTGGGTTTCAGACTTCCAGAAGTATCCTAACGAGTCGATAAATTCGCAGACTATCGACACCCTTAATAACTACTACTTACTGCCTTTAAGGGGCACGAATAAGTCTAACTTATATGTAGATTCTGTATGGTTAGCATCTCCTTTCATCCAATTGCAAGAAAATACTCCTCTGACAGTAAAGTTGAGAAACGATTCTGAAGAAGAACTCTACGAGCAGGTAATCAGGCTTTATATTGATGATAAGCAAGTATCTAGCACCACCATAGAAATTGCCCCCATTTCTACCAAAGAAATTAACCTAAGTTTTGCCATTACCGAGTCGGGAAGCAAACCTTGTAGAATTGAGCTAGACGATTACCCCATTGTTTTCGACAACGAGTATTTCTTTACGCTTCAAGTTGCTCCTAAAATCAAAATCATTCAGGTTACCGGAGGCAACACTAAATATTTAGAGCGTGTATATGGCAACGAGCCTTTCTTTGAGTTAGAAAAATATAGTATCAACGATTTAGACTACAATGCCTTGCAAAATGCCGACTTGGTGGTGCTCGATAACCTAAAAACTTTCGATAATGCACTACAAACTGCATTAAAAACCGCAATGGCAAAAGGGGTAAGTGTAGTGGTTTTCCCAGGCTTAAATGCCAATGTAGATGCTTACAGTAAGGCACTTCAAATGCCGTTTAGAACGCTCACTCATAATATTAACGAACGTGCTTTTGTAGAAGCAGAAGCACCAGAGGCAGAGAACCCTTTCTTTAAAGGTGTTTTTGAGAAAGTAGTAACAAACATGAGTATGCCAAAGGGAATTGCTGTTTATGGGTGGAACACCCTAGGAGAACCTTTACTAACCTATAAAAATGGGCACCCTTATCTTTCGGTTTTTAAAAGAGAAACGCACAATGTTTTCGTGTTTTCCTCTCCTTTACAAGAAGAAACTTCCAATTTTTTCAGACATGCCCTTTTTGTTCCTGTGATGTATAAAGTAGCCCTCGAAAGCAAAGTCAATTCAAATAGGTTAGCCTATTCTTTTTCAGACGAAATAGCTTCGGTGAAAGTAAGAGATTTCACCAGAAACGACATTGTGAAGTTCAGGTTAAACCCGCTAGAGTTTATTCCGGACCAACGGATGGTAGGAAACGAATTATTGATTACCGTTCCTAAAAGCGAAGCTACCGCAGGCAACTATTTAATGATTAAAAATAGAACCAATGAAATGATTGGGCATATAGCCTTTAACTACAATAAGGCAGAGTCTAATTTGCAGTTTTTCTCAGAAACCGAGCTTAATGAATTTGCCGAGCGAAACCCACAGGTTCAACTTTACGAAAATAGGGACGAAGAAAATTTCGCAAAAGATTTTCAAGAACAACAGTTTGCCAAATCACTTTGGCGATACGCTTTATTCTTAGCACTGCTGTTTCTATTAGCAGAAACGCTGCTTGTCAGATTCTGGAAAGGGGCTTAATATGCCTGTTAAAGTTGTGTTAAACCAAAGGAAAGCTATTTTCAAAATATGGTTTAGAAATCAAATTACTTTAATATCGAGTCATCATACCCACAATTTAAAACCACCAATTAACTAGCTCATGGTTAACGTTTCCGACAAAGAAATTGCCGAAGAGGCAGATAATGCAGGGCTACCTTCCGTCTTTAAAAGTTGGAGACAAGTTTACGTCATCGTAATGATAGAACTGTTCGTGTTAATCGGTTTATTTTATCTTTTCACCAAAGCATTTGAATGAAACCACTTGATTGGGTAGTACTCATTGCCACACAACTTTTTATTGTTGCCTACGGAGTTTGGAAAAGTAGAGGAAGCAAAGACATCAAATCTTATTTATTATCAGATAAACAACTTCGGTGGTTTACCATTGGGCTGTCTATTATGGCAACACAAGCCAGTGCAATCACCTTTCTTTCTACCCCTGGGCAGGCATACGGCGACGGAATGCGCTTTGTACAATTCTACTTCGGCTTGCCCCTCGCAATGATTATCCTTTCGATAGTGGCTGTCCCCATTTATCACAAACTCAATGTCTACACAGCTTACGAATATTTAGAAGGCCGATTCGATTTAAAAACACGGGCATTAGGCGCATTTTTATTTCTTACACAGCGCAGTTTAGCCGCTGGGCTAACTATATATGCACCTGCCATCATTCTTTCGAAAGTTCTTGGTTGGGAAACCTCTTATCTAACCATAATTATAGGTCTTATTGTGGTTTTATATACTGTTTCGGGAGGTACAAAAGCGGTAAGCTACACGCAAAAACAGCAAATGTTTGTAATTTTAGTCGGGATGATAGTGGCCGGCATCATGCTTTTTAAGGCTTTCCCTGCCTCGGTCGATATGGAAAAGGCGATGCACATAGCTGGCAAAATGGGCCGATTAGATGTAATTGATTTCGATTTCGACTTAAATAGCCGCTATAACGTTTGGTCAGGGCTTTTAGGTGGTCTGTTCCTTTTCCTTGCTTATTTCGGTACGGATCAATCGCAAGTTCAGCGATATTTAGGCGGGAAGTCTATTGCACAAAGTCGTTTAGGTTTAGTATTAAACGGAATAATTAAAGTACCCATGCAATTTTTAATACTTTTTGTGGGCGTTTTGCTATTCGTTTTTTACCAGTACAACGAACCTCCTATCTATTTTAATACTGCCGAAAAAGAGCAGGTATATCAATCTAGTAATGCAGAAAATTTCCGAAATTTAGAGAAGACATATAAAGAGAATTTTGTAGAAAAGAGAAAAACGGTAGATGCTTTAGTGTTAGCCGTTGAAACAGGGGAAGAAAGTAAAGTTCAAATAGCAAAAGAAGCACTCAATCAGTTACAGGAAAAGGATAAAGAACTTAGAACGGAGGCAGTTAAACTCATAAAATCTGAAAACGGAGAAGAACTTTCCGAAAGTGAAGTTAATACCGCTCTTGCCAAAGACAGAGACTATGTTTTTATCACTTTCGTAATCAATTATTTGCCTGCCGGAATAGTGGGATTACTAATTGCAGTTATTTTATCTGCCGCCATGTCGTCTGCCTCTTCGGAGCTAAATGCGTTGGCTACCACTAGCCTAATAGATATTTATAAAAGACTCATTAAAGTAGATGGGTCAAGGGCTCATTATCTCACAGCCTCTAAAATGTTAACTTTAGGCTGGGGGCTATTCGCCATCGGTTTTGCCCAATTTGCCGATAAGCTCGAAAACTTAATTCAGGCAGTGAATATCTTAGGTTCGTTAGCTTACGGAACTGTTCTCGGCGTTTTTATGGTTGCCTTTTTCTTTAAACGAGTGAAAGGAAATGCAGTATTTTTGGCTGCAATGATTGCCGAAATGATGGTGATTTACTGTTTCGTTTTTACAGAAATTCCTTACTTATGGTATAACGTAGTCGGTTGTATCCCTGTAATTATTTTAGGCTTCATTTTCCAAATAACCCTATTCGGTAAAAAAACTAATGTAGAAAGCTAGCAGAAACTTTACTCTATCACACCAATTACTGTAATAACCACCCGTCGGTTTTCTTCGTGCTTTTCGTTGCTACATTTTATACCGTTGGCGCATTCATTTTTGATTTGTGTTTCGCCATAACCTTTTGGTACTAAACGATTGGTATCAATTCCCTTTTCAATTAAATAGTTGGCGATGGCGTTCGCTCTTTTTTGGGAAAGTTCGAGGTTATACTGGTCGTTGCCTCTAGCATCGGAGTGGCAGCCGATTTCAATTACTAAATTTGAATTCCCTTTTAAAGTCCTTTCAATCTTTTTCAAAGCATCAATATTCTCTTCTATCAGTTCTGCGCTGTTTACACTAAAAAGAAAAGTTTCCAATTCAATTTTTTCGCCTGTCTTAACTTTTTCAAGAAAAAT
Organism: uncultured Roseobacteraceae bacterium; assembly: GCA_964521225.1. Lineage (GTDB taxonomy): Bacteria > Bacteroidota > Bacteroidia > Cytophagales > Flammeovirgaceae > CAYUJH01. Next base: position 12,028 of record CAZFQW010000016.1, on the reverse strand, counting down.
CTCTTCAAAAGAAGCTTCGCCTTGTTCTTTAGTGAAATTGATTTTTTTCTCATAGTACTGGTTCTTCTGCACAAGTATTTCGTAAGAAACTTTGTATTCTATACTGAAAACAAACTTTCCATCTTTCTCAGTAATAGTACTCTTGGTGGTTTTCTTTTGCTTATCAGTCAGCTCCACAATAGCGTTACCAATAGGGTTTTTAGTGTTTAAATCAAACACAACTCCTTCTATCTGTATTGGTTCACCTGCATTTAATGGAATTTCAATGGCTATTTTTTGGCCATTATTCACACTCTGCTTCTTCATATTGTACTGTCGGCTTTGGTAGCCCTCAGCACTTATTTCAATCAAATATTCTTGGTCGGCATCTAACTCAAAAGAGAATCCTCCATCAGAAGAAGTGTAATAAGTAGGTGTAGTAGATAAATCGCTTAGAAAAATTATTTCTCCTGTGTTTTCTTCTTTAATTACTTTATAGGTCGATATTTTGGCATCTTTAATCGGCTTGCGATTTTTAGCCTTAAAAACCACACCACTCACTTGGTAAGTAATTTTATTAGAGCGTTGAAAAGATTGATTTTGGGAAAAAATAGGGTTGGTTAATAACAGGGCTGCTATTAAAAAAGAGAAAACGGGGAAGATTTTAAACTTTTGCGAATTCATTTTTGCCACACATTTTTAATGTGAGGAATATTAAAGTATAGAGTTTAGGGTTGGGGTTAATTGTTTAATAATGAGTAGAAAGAACTTTAAACTCAGTCCTCCGATTTTCCTCATGAGCTAATTGGGCACATTTCACGCCATTTTCACAATGGTTCAAAGGGAATTCTTCGCCATAGCCTGTTGCTGCTAATCGCTCTTCCGAAATACCAATATCTTCTAAATAACGAACAATTGCTTCTGCACGCTTCTGGGAAAGCTCTAAATTGTAAACATCGTTGCCACGAGCATCTGTATGGCAACCTATCTCAATCTGTATAGCAGGGTTTTGCATCATCACCCGAACAACGTCTTCTAAAACCGATTTAGACTTTGAAGTGAGTTCTGAATTGTTCACGCCAAACTCAATCCCTTCAATTTCATAATTCTCACCAATAATAATTTGGCGAATGTTCATATCTAATGAAATTAAACTTGGCGAAGGGCGACCAATTGTTGAAAAATTCTCTGTTCCCGAGAAAAAATAATTGGTCTTATAACCTGTAACGGAATAAATAGACTCGTCGCGAAGTACAATGCTAAAGCTGCCGTTATCGCCGGTAATTGTAGTAGTAGCGTTGTTGGTCTGTAGGTTGGTAATAGTTACTTCTACCTCAGCCACAGGCTGCATGCTTTTCCCATCAGTAAAAACACCCTCTAGGGTAAATCGCTTGTCTTCCACAGAAAGAGCGTAAGAAGCACTTGAAGCCAATATGCAAATTATAGCAATAGAGCTATATAAAAAGCGATATTTTAGCAGAAATACCTTCATTGTTTAAAATTAATTTCTTTCTAGTGCTTTATAAACTAAGCGAAAAATTTAAATGCTTTGCAAGATACTAAAACCCTGTTTCACAATTTTTTTTTTACCTTAAAGATTTGTTAAGCAAGCATTTAACCGCCACACCCTAAAATTTTCCCAAACATACCCTCGGGCAATGTTGTAATACTAGGTGCTTCTTCGTGGTTATTTTTCTCGTCCTTTGCTTTTGTAAGTGCTTCTACCTTAGGTAACAAATGAATTTCGGAAATCTTTTTTTCTTTACTCTTGACAGATAATTTTTTCATAGTTTTCTGCATCAAGTACTTGTTCTCTTATCACTTCGCCTTTTTCGTTGAGGTATAGGGTAATATAAAGATTCGACTTTGCTACTGTTTTCTCTAAAAAATATGTAGGTTTTTGTATAGTTCCTAAATTGACAATTCCTGTATACTCTTCTGCAACAATTCTCCCTATTTTATTACTTAAAAGCCCATATCCTGTGCTTTTAAATGTTTTGATAACGATTTCATCAGCGTTATTCTTTACGAAAGAAAAGGTATCGAAGGTTTCTTCTGGCAGAAATAGGTTCTGTTTAAAGTTATACAACCTCCATTTACCATTGTATTCTCCCAATAAAGTAGAATCGTTCCAGTAATGGATTTTCGTGAAGATGAACTCTGTAATGGCATTGTTGTCAATATCAATAAGTCCAAAATTTCCTTTTTTAGCAATTAATGCGAGTTCACTTTCACCATATTTTTTTACGAGTGCATCGTACTCTGTATTTACTATTTTGTTAGATTCTAAAGAGAAAAAGCCAAACTTTTGATTTCTCAACAACGAAAAAAACGCTTGGTTGTAATTGGCGATACCATCGTACAAAATGGGGGTTAACAGCTTGCCTTTCCAATTTACCAAACCTTTTTTACCTCTATTCTCTACAATAATTACGCTCTGTGGTTGTACTGTAATTTTATCGTAGCGGTTAGGAAGCAAAACCTCTCCTTCAAATGACATCAAGCCGCTTTTTCCTTTCTTATTTTTTGTAACAATAAATGCGGTGCTCGCTTGCGAATTTCTATTTTTTATGGTCTGAATATCAATTTGGGAATATTCGCTATAATTAATCAATTCATTTTTGTAGAAATATCCCACTTTCCTACCCTCTCTTTCGAGCAGAATTCCTACATCGGATAAAAAATAAAGCGTGTCGTATAAAGGTTGGATAACAAAATCTCCTGCTTGGTTAAGAATTCCCCATTTTGAGTTGGTTTTAACACCATAGCCATTTCTCCCTGAAAGTACATTCTCGAATCTTAAAGGGGAAATCAGCCTCCCGTTTTTATCGTGAATCAGGTATTTAGAAAGCTCTTTGGTAACCCAACCCCAATTGGTTTCTTTTACTACACTATAATTAGTGCCAAATAATATACCCCCATTGGCTTGCATTACATTGTATGTATCACCCAATTTTATAATAAGATTTCCCGATTGCGTAACCTCATAATTATCGAATAAGGTATTGTCTGAGCTTTCGGAACTAAGGAGTAAATTTACCAATTTAATTACCCTATACTTATTGTTGAGCATACAAATCACTGATTTCTCGGGTACTTCTTTAATTTCCTCATAAATAGGGGCAACCAAAGTATCGCCATAATAAGATAGCACCCCATATTTTTTACCCCGATTAAATTTTACCCACTCGTTTTTAATCGGCTCAAGTACCTGATACTGGCAAGGGAGCATTTCAAAGCCCGTTTGGTGAATCAGCCCATACTTTTCTGCCTTTTTAACACGGAAAACACCCGCAGAGAAATAGGATATTTCGTCGTAGAGGTAATCAATAAACTGGTTGCCCGATTTATTAAATGCTCCTGCTTTGGCATCTTTGAAAGCAATAAAAAAGTTGTCTTCTAGCCCCAAACACATATAGTCTTCCGGAAGCGAATCGTATATTGCTTTACATCGGATTTCTCCTTTCTGGTTAATGAAACCAAACTTCTGTTTCTCTATAAACGGAAGGAAATTTTCGTTTTGTAAGCTGATGTTTTTTTGAAACTCTACACTGCCTACTTTAGTGGGGAAATTAGCAAGTAAAGCCTCTTTATTTTCTGATAGAAACCAAATATTTGCAAGTGCCTGCAATACAAAAGGGCTTTGGGGATATCTATCCACAAAAGTTTCGTACTGCTGTATGTTATGATGTTTTATAGCACTTTTAAAAAGTAGTAACTCGGCTGTTTCCCTAAAAGGGCTGTTGGGGTTTTCTAAAATAAATCGTTGGTAACTTTCAGTGCTTTTATCTTTTGTGATGCTATTGTACAATAGTGCATTGAGCCGGTTCTGAATTTGGCTGGTTTGCAGTGCATCGGGGTATTTCTGCAAAAATGTTTGATATGCCTCAACGGTAGCGGCACGCAAAGCATTTTCGTAGGCAATGCGGTCTCTCCGAGTTGCTGCTTCTTTCGCTAGGGCCTCTTGGCTATAAAAATTAGAAAAACGTAAATAGGCAAGCTCCGTATTTTCTTTCTCAACTTTACTAAAAACACTTGCAGCAATTTCTGCTTTATAAGATGATATGAGGGCAGGTGATATCCCCAATTTTAACAACTTCCCTTTCGTAGAATTATCAGCTTTGGCAAGCCGCTTATTTACTATCGATGCATACCGATATGCAGAGTCTAAATTGTAAAAAGTAATATTGTTTTTAGCACTATAATATTTAGAAAACGCAAAGAGGGTTTCAATATGGTTGGGCTTTTTCGAGAGCGATTTTTCGATTTTCCCTCTCATTTCAATGAACGCCTGTTTCTGAAAGCTTTTCATGATACTCTTGAAGCTTTGCCCAAAAGTGCTTTGAAAAGAAAGAATGCATATAAAAAGGAGCAGTATTTTCCGCATAGAAGTAATAAAATACACGACTGATGAAAACCAGAAGTAAAACTGAGAAGATAACAAGTGCCAGACAACTAGCACGAAGTTACTAAAAAGGAATATTCTAATATTGAATTATAATAACGTTATTTGGGGGCTTTTACAAAAGAAGATTCTTTTTACTCCTGTAAAACCTACAAGGTAGAGAACTTGCCATAATCCATGAATGTAGCTTTATACATAGCCAAAAGATATTTTAGAGAAAAAAAGAAGAAAGGGGAAAGCTCAGGGAAACATAAAGGAGTGTTTTCAGGCAAAAACTTTATTAGGTTTCTTACCAACCTCTCTATGTTTGGGGTAAGCATAGGAACTGCCGCCTTGGTGGTTGTGCTTTCCGTATTTAATGGGCTCGAAGACCTTACCAAAGGGATGTTTCGCCTGTATAATCCTGAGTTGAGAGTAACCGTAAAAGAGGGGAAATCGTTTGAAGTAACCCAAAAACTCATTCAAGAAATTAACAGAATTTCCTTTGTTAACACCGTAACAGAGGTAATTGAAGACAACGCACTGCTAAAGTATAACGATGAGCAGCTAGTTGTAAATGTAAAAGGAGTAAGCGAAAACTTTCTTACACAAACAGACCTCTCCGAGTATTTAATTCAGGGTAATAGTACCTTAACAGAAAACGAGTTCCCAAAAATGATTTTGGGGGCGGGGGTTGCCTATCAACTTTCTGTACAGCTCAACAACAGAATGGTACCGCTCGAAGTGTGGTATCCTAAAAGAGATAAAAAACTAAGTTTGAACCCCGAAAAAGCTTTTTATAGGCAATCTATTTTGCCCTCGGGCATATTTTCGCTGGATCAGAATTACGATTTTAATAACGTGATTGTACCGCTGCAGTTTATGGAGAAGCTCCTGAAATACGAAGGGCGAAGAACTTCTCTAGAAATTAAACTTACACAAAGCAAAAGAGTAGAAGAAGCAAAAGAAAAGTTAGAAAAATTATTAGGAGATGGTTTTGAAATAAAAACCGCCGCAGAACAACAAGCTTCTATTTTAAAAGCAGTGAAACTAGAACGCCTTTTTGGTTTTATCACTTTCGCTGTGATTTTGGGGATAGCCAGTTTTAATGTGTTCTTCTCTTTGGCAATGTTAACCATAGAAAAGCGTAGAGACATTGCCGTGCTTTTCACAATGGGGGCAACGCCTTGGACAATCCGCTCTATTTTTTTGGTGGAAGGGGGAATTATCGCTGGAATTGGCGGTGGAATTGGTTTAGGGTTGGGTTTCGTAATTTGCTTTCTGCAACAAAAATTTGGAATAGTTTCGTTGGGAGTTGCAACATCGGTGGTAGAAGCATATCCTGTACAAATGCGTGTTGAAGACTTTGGGTTTTCGGCGCTAACTGTGGTTATAATTACCCTCATAGCCGCTTTAATTCCGGCACAAAAAGCCTCTAAAATTATCATAGGAGAACATCTGTAACAAAATATTTTCTTAAAAGACTGTTACGATCAGTGCATCTGTAACTACATTCTTTATGATGGCCTATCGTACCCCTGCTAAAGTGTTTGTTACTGTTAACATTTGCCGGATACCCGATACCAACAAAGGTGGTTTTTTACACTCAACTTATGTAGTTAAACAATCGTAATTCGTAACTTAAAATTATCCATTTACTTACTTATATGGAGAAAAATTCTTTTAAAATAGCCTTTGGAACGTCGGTTATCATTTTCATTTTGGCAAGTTGGTACTTGTGGAATAAAAAAAACTACCCCTCTGTTTTTGCAATTGTTCCTACCAATGCGGTGGCAATTGCCGAGTTTGAGCAGTTCTCTGACTTCGAAACAGCTATCATTGAGCAAGAAATTTGGTTAGAGATGTTTTTAGACCCTAAAATTCCTCCTATTTTTCAAGACACAAGTAAAACGACTGGTTTATTAAAAAGAAGTCGTTTTACCACTTCGCTGCATATTACTTCCCCTCAAGATTATCACTTACTTTTTTATTTTCCTTATTCTGAAGAGATAAAATGCTTGTACGACTCCTTAGTTTCTCAATCGTATTTTACAGAACGCACACTGTTTGGCGAACGGCTATACGAGTCTAAAGAGCTCAGTATTTATTTGAGCAATCAGCAAAATTTGGTAATGAGTACTTCCCCTCTTTTGGTAGAAGATGTAATCAGGCGGCAAACACAGAACCGGCCTAAGTTCTACACGCCCCCATCGTTCCCCAAATTGGCAGAAATAGCCACACCGAACAACAATATGTTTATAAACTTCGCTCAACTCAATAAGCTAATAACCGTTTTTACCCGCACTAAAAATCGGGCACTGAAAGAAAGTATTCAATTCCCCAAAATGGGGATTTGGGCAGGCAATAAGAAAAAAGGTAGCTGGCGAGGAACGCTTTTAAAGAACCCATTTCAAGGCAGAAAACTCCATTTCGATTCTGCCCAAATACTTCAATGGGTACCTTCTAATATTAGCTTTTTAAAACACATTCAGCATGAAAACGGGCAATTCTTAGTCGTAAAAAGCCCAAATAAACCCGTAAAAAAAAGTGCGCACCAAGCCCTTAAAAAACAGTACAATTTCGATACGCCATCTTTCTATAATACTTTAGAAGGAGAAATGGTATTTGCTAAAATAAGGCAATCGAATCTGCCTATTCAATATCTACTTTTGCTAAAGTCTAATGCTATTGAAAGAAGTACGAGCCAACTCGCCCAACTTCCTCAACAATCAATTCAACAGCTTTCCAGCCTTCCTTTAGGGTTGAAAGAACTGGCATTCACCCAAATGGAAAGTAAAGTGATTGCTGAAATCTTAGGCGATTACAGCCCCTATTTTAAAGAAATTTGGTGCACTGCTATTGGTAATTATCTTGTTTTTTTCTCTAGCTATGCCGCTATTGAGCAATATATTGCACAGCTCGAAAACGAGCAGTCGGTATACAATGAGCCTATCTATGCCTCTTTTAAAAATGCGCTTCCTAAAAATATAAGTGCCTATACTTTTAGGTATGCAACTGCTTTGTTCAGAGAGCTAGAAAGTACCGCAAAACCCTCTTGGAAGGGTTTATTAAAAACTTATAAGGCTGCCATTCTGAACGAAACGTGTATAGCCTCTTACCGATTACTAAACACCGATTCTCTTATATTGGAAACGGCAAAGCACAGTTCGCCCGAATATGAAACAGAGGCGGTAGTTGCAAAAAAAGAATCTCCCAAGCCCGTTCCTTTTAAATACACGCTGAACAATGGCCCTTTACTAGTCAGAAACCATGAGGATTGGAGCTGGGAGCTACTGATGCAAGACCGGGCCAATTACCTTACGCTTGTAACCGAAGAGGGCGAAAAAAGATGGGCATTGCCCACCAAACAAGGCGTTAAAACTAAGATTTGGCAAATTGACCGTTATGCCAATGGGAAGTTGCAATATTTGTTTGCCGTTAACCATCAGATCTACCTGATTGATCGGCTGGGCAGAGTGGTTAAAAACTTTCCGCTACAACTTCCTTTTCAACGAAAAGTGGCTTTCTTAACAGCGGTTGACTACGACGGAAGTAAAAACTACCGCATTTTAGTCGGCGATTATTCGGGCGATGTATACATGTTTAGCAAGTACGGCACGCTGCTTCCTAATTGGAATCCTAAGAGGTTTCAAGTAGAATTGGCTACGGAGGTAAGGCATTTAAGGGTAGCCAATGAAGATTTTTACCTGATACTGTTAAAAAACGGGGTGTTACATGCTGTAAACCCTAAGGGGCAGTCGCATCCTGGCTTTCCAATGAGTTTTGGCGAGTCGTTAGGTACTGATCTACACCTCACAAAAGGTAGTACAAAAACTACTTCTGTACTTTCTTTTGTTACTCAAAGGGGCGAAAAAATTGCCTTGAATTTAGATGGGGCGGTAGTAAGTCGAGAGCTGCTCCCTCGTTTAAAAGAAACTTCTGTTTATAAAATTCATCCGAGTGAAGGGAGTAACTCTTCGTGGTTAGTTTCAAGAACTACTAAGGAAAAGGTAGATATTTTGAACCCTTCTGGTGTACAAGTACTGAGTTTTGACATTGCCAAAAAGAACAAACCTCTTGTTCAGTTCTTTGATTTTGGTGGAAATAACGGAATTATTGCAATTACTAATACCCGTAAAGGAGGGGCTTCTATCTATAATTTAGCAGGGAAACTGATAGGTACGCTCGATAAAAATCGGTATCCTGTTTCAGCTATCAGCTTGGGCGATTACGAGGTAAAGATTTACCATTCCGTTAGTAATAAGTTAGCGATAGTAAGTATGAGTTCAATTTAATGCTTTTGGCCAAGCGGCTTTAAAGTTCCTTTTCTTCTAATTTCGTTCTTTTGGCAAGTTCGGCATCAATCGCTTTTTGTACGTATTGTTGTTTAATTCCTGCACCATATTTTTTGAATAAAATAGAGTAGCCTGTTATCGTTCCTACCAAGGCTGCTCCAAACAATCCCAAGAACAATTTTGAAAGTATTAGGTATCCTACAAAAAATAAAATTAGGCTAATTATAAACGAAACCATAGCGATATAGCCTAAAGCATTGCACCATTTCATTTTGTGATGGAAAGACTGATAACGCCTTTCCCATTCTTTTCTTAGTGCTTTAAGTGCTTCGGTAGAAAAACTCTTGGGCGAAAGCTGAACGACTCCGTCGAGGTTATCTTGTAGTTCGTTTTCTATCTTTTGTAGTAAATCTTCTATTGGGGTATCGGTCATGCTCATATTTTTAAAGCGTTTTGGGGCTGATATTTAAGCGCATGTTTAAACTTTACCATTTCGGTTAAACGTGCTAAAAGTTATCTAATTTTCTGCTAAAAGCGAATAAAAATCACGGTAAAGTCGTCGTTAATTGTATCGGTACCTACAAAGGCAAAAATTTCTGTAATTAACTCTTGATACATTTCCGAAAGCGGTAAGTGCGAATGTTTTTTTATAAAACCTTGCAATCGTTCGTACCCGAATAATTCTCCGGTTGCTTTACTTTTTGCTTCAATAATACCATCGGTATACAGGGCAATTAAGTCTCCTTTTTTGTACTTAATCATATCAATCCCTACATAATTCTCAAATTTTTTTGAGCGGATAATTCCTAAACCTAAACCCTTATTTTCGAGGTAATTTGTTTCGCCTGTTTGGTGGTTATAGTAAAGCGTGGGGCAATGCCCCGCCCGAGAGAGGTAGATATGCTGAAACTGCGTATCTATATAATAGTAAGTAGCTGTAATGAACGACGATTTTTCTAAGCAATTGCTTAATGCCGCATTGGCATAAACCATAAACTTATCGGGGTTCAGGTTTAAAGGTACTAAGCACTGGAAGATACCCTTCATTTGTGCCATATAAAAAGCAGCTGAAATGCCACTCCCCGAAACATCGGCAATAATAACAGCATATTTATGGTCTGCAATTTTATAGACATCGTAGTAATCGCCCCCAACTTCAGTAGCAGACTCAGAATGGGCGAAGATTTCAAAATCTTGGTAATGATAACTGTTGGGGATAGAAGGGAATAGCTTCTGCTGAATATCGTGTGCAATTTGTAGCTCGTTCTCAAAACGCTGGTTTTCTACTAAGGCAGAAAGTAGGCGGAAGTTTTGAATGGCAATTCCTGCTTGTAGCACAAAGCTATTTACCATAGAAACCGTTACGGCATCGAAGCCATTTGCCACTTTACGCAATAGAAACAAGGTGCCTAAATGCTCCTTATTTCCGCTAAGAAGGGGTGCTGCCAGCAGAGAATCGAAAGGAAAGGGCCAGGCACTGCCAAGTAATGTTTTGTGAAACCTTTGGGTACGGTTATACCTGTATCCTTGCGTATCAATAAACGCTCGAATTACCCCTACATATTTTTCGTTTAAATTCTCTGCAATCAACAACGAAATTGAGGGGCTTTCAATCCATGCGGCATCTGCTTTTACCGAACTGATAGCACTTTCTAGCAAACTCCGAAATACTTGTGCTTCGTTTTCGCCTTCTATAATTTCTTCGCTTAGCTGCTGAAAGAGGAGGAGTTCTTTAAACTTCTTTTCGAAAACCGAAGTGGTGGGCAAATTGAAAAGCACCACGAGTAAAGCAGCTATTGCATAGACCACCACAAAGGCAAAAATGGTAAAAGCAATCACACTTTTCGATAAATCGTCGGCAACGAGGGGCTCATGGTAAAAATAAGAGGTGATGCTTGTAAAGAAATATGCCAAGCAAAATAAGATAATGAGCAACTGGACAATGGTAAAAAGTTTCTGGTTGAAGTTGAGAACGGGAATCCACCGAACGTTGGTAGAAAGAACAATAATCCATATAAACAAAAAGGCAAAAGGGACCTTAAAATAGTACGTATCGACCCTTCCCAAATGGAAAAAATTGTAGATTAAAAGGCCTCCCAATACATACTCGAAAAGTTGCCAGCTTTTAGCCGTAAAAATTCCTTTTTCGTAAAGAATCATGCGTTTCCAGGTGGTAAAAGCCGCTAATAGAAACATGATGAATAAACCGAATTCAATATGGAAAAATACTGTGAAAAGGAGCGGTGAGGTATTCGCCGTATAATCGTCTAAAAACAGAAGGGAAAGCGTAAGTAAACCCGAAATTAGTGTACAAATAAGCCCCATAAAAAAGACCCGCCCAATGAGCCGGTTGAAATCGGCGGTTACTTCTTTTATCCGTAATTCAGCATATAAAAAGCTTCCCAAAAAAAAGAAGTTAAGCAAAAGACTTTTAACATTAAACGATGCTTTTACCCACGCAGGCACATTCAGATAAGGGGCTTGCTCTAATACGCCTATAAATAGTAGAAACACCCATCCTAAGATGGCTACTACTAAAGAGAGTTTTTTAATGCGGCGGTATTGTCCTGAAAGCTTTAGCAATAAAAGAGATAAAAAGGGTTGGCTATTCATTAAAATTAAACTGAGATTGTCCCTTCTAAATACAACACTGCTTCCCCCCCAATCTTGACTCTGCTGCCAAGCATTTCACACTTCACAAATCCTTTACGCTCAGAAAGTTGGTAAGCAGTTAATACTGATTTTCCCAAAAATTCTGCCCAATAGGGGATTAATGTACAATGTGCCGAACCTGTTACGGGGTCTTCGTTTACGCCTGCTCTTGGAGCAAAGAATCGCGAAACGAAATCGGCGTTAGTGCCTTTTGAAGTAATAATTATCCCCAAAGTATCAATTTGTTCAAGGAGTCTTAAATCTGGCACAATTTCTAAAATCTGCTTTTCGCTCTCAAAAACAACTAAATAGTCGCGCGATTTTAAAACGGATATGGGCTTTACACCATTAAAGGCAGTTCCTTCGGCAAGGGAAACGGGGACTTCTTTGGGTGTTTCGGGCTTTCTACTCGGAAAATCTAGGTAAAGGAATTCCTCCCTTTTGGTTACACTTAGTAAACCACTTTTTGAGTGGAAGTCGATTCTGTTTTGGGTGTGCCCTAGCTTTTCAAAAATAACAAAGGCAGCGGCTAGTGTCGCATGCCCGCATAAGTCAATTTCAAGGGCGGGGGTAAACCACCGCAAGTCGTAAGCACCTTCTTCTTTTTTTACAAAAAAAGCAGTTTCTGAAAGGTTGTTTTCTGCTGCAATGGCAAGCATTTTTTCGGTAGGAAGCCACGCTTTAAGCGGGCAAACTGCCGCAGGGTTTCCTTCAAAAG
>CAZFQW010000015.1:0-18401 GCA_964521225.1 uncultured Roseobacteraceae bacterium | reverse complement strand
TAAGATAATTGTGGCAATATATAGGTAACAGAAGGTGTTTTGAAACAAGGCTACATTCCTAAAAAAAAGCAACTGTATTGCTGTATAAATGATAAAATGGAGGGCTACTCCCACAATATTTCGATTCCCCATTTGGCTGTTTAGCTTTTTGGAAGAGCAGAAGCAAGTAAACCTACTCTGTTATTTCTTCTTCTAGTTTTGAACGTTCTTCTTTCAGTAGATAATCTACTACATATACATACGATAAGCTTTTAAAGTCTGTAGCAAAGCTAAAGTTCACTCCTAAGAAACTTTCAGACTCTCCCTGCCCTACTTCAGTTACTGTACCTATTACAATTCCTTCGGGGTAAGTGCTATTAAACCCCGAAGTAATTATAGTATCGCCCTTTGCAACCTCTACGTTTCTAGGGATGTATTCTAGGCTGCCTATTTCGGGGTTGCCCGTATTCCATTTAGCAGTCCCCAACACATGGTTTCTTTTAAGCTGCGCCGAAATAAGGAGTTTTGTATGCAGAGCAGAGTAAACTGTAGAAAAATTTTCTGAACAATTTTTTACCTGCCCCACAATTCCTTCAGAAGAAATTACTCCCATTCCAGGCTCTATACCATCTAAGGTTCCTTTGTTAATAGTAAGGTAGTTGTTGGCTCTATAAACGGAATTGTTAATTACACGTGCAGGGCTAAAGTTATAAGACTTATCAACGGGAGCCTGCGGCAAATCTTTTACTTGAGAATACAGCGTATTAACCAACTTTCTTAAGCGAGCATTTTCGTTCATTAAAGTATCATTGGCATCTCGTAGTTTCACGAAATAGGTAATATCGCTTGTAAAGGCATCAATAGTTCCCACCACTTTGCTTGAAGACGACGCAAAGGCTACTCTTTGGTAATTATTCTGATTTACCACTAACCACAACGCCACGATTTCAAGAAAGAGGAATACTAGGAAAACACGATACTTAAAAACTAAAAAAAATAATTGCCGCATAAGCTATTAAAACTATTTAAGCTAGCTCATTAAAACTGCTTTAAACTGCTCTATATTTTTAAGTGCTACTCCTGTTCCTCGTACTACTGCTCTTAGTGGTTCGTCTGCCACATGAACCGGGAGTTTTGTTTTAATCGCAATCCTTTTATCAAGCCCTCTGAGTAAGGCTCCGCCTCCTGTGAGGTGGATTCCATTGTCATAAATATCGGCAGAAAGTTCTGGAGGCGATATTTCGAGTGCTTTTAAAACTGCTTCTTCAATTTTTGAAATTGATTTATCGATGGAAAAAGCAATTTCGGTGTAAGACACTTTAATTACTTTGGGGATGCCTGTCATTAAATCTCTACCTCTAATTTCGTAATCGTCCGGTGGGTTATCTAGCTCTGAAATGGCTGCTCCTACTTCAATTTTGATTTTTTCGGCAGAGCGTTCGCCAATGAGCAGATTGTGTTGCCTTCTCATATAATCGAGAATATCTCTGTTAAACACATCGCCGGCTGTTCTTACCGATTGGTCGCAAACAATACCCGATAAGGCAATGACTGCAATTTCTGTGGTTCCGCCTCCAATATCCACAATCATTGAACCTACAGGCTGTTCTATATCTATTCCAATTCCTATAGCAGCGGCTATGGGTTCGGGAATCATATAAACCTCTTTTGCGCCAGCATGCTCCGCGGAGTCTCTTACTGCACGCTTTTCTACCTCTGTAATTCCGGAAGGTATACAAATTACCATTCGGTGCGACGGCGAGAATATTCTGTTTCCAGAATCAATCATCTTGATCATTCCACGAATCATTTGTTCGGCTGCGTGGAAATCGGCAATTACCCCATCTTTTAAGGGGCGAATTGTTTTGATGTTTTCATGAGTCTTCTCATGCATCTGCATAGCTTTTTTGCCTATTGCAATCACTTTGCCCGTAGCGCGGTCGAGTGCAATAATTGAAGGCTCATCTACTACAATTTTATCTTGTTTCAAAATCAGCGTGTTGGCTGTTCCAAGATCAATTGCTAAGTCACTAGTAAGAAAATCGAATAGTCCCATTCAGTTCCTAAAATCTATATAGATATGTATTTGATTCCGCAAAGTTTGTAAAAAAACATCAGTCTAACTAAAAAACCCTTGAACGTCTTGGTCAAGGGTTCTTAGTATGCCTGTATAAGCACACTAATTTACAATTTTAGCCGCAAAGGCGGATGATTATTTTTTGTCTTTGCTCTTTAAATCTCCCTTTTTTACTGACTTCACAAAATTTGCCCAAGCAAAAGGGTTTAAGAATGAAAAAGTAGGCGAAAAGAATCGGTTTGACATGTTGTTTATATGCTGATTCATTTGATAACGGTAATTAGAAGCCGAACTCATAGGCATTGCCATTGCCATGCGGGTCATCATTTCGGGGTCTAGGTTTTTTGCTAGTGCCTCTGAGCCATCGTCGGGAAGTTCTAACGCTAAGAACGCCTCTTTAAACTGCTCTGGCGTTGGGTAAGGAAACACTTCTACTACCGGAAGGAAGGTTGTATCCGTTTTTAAATCAATTAAAATCGCCATTCCTAAATCGTTTCTTTTAGGAACAATTAACCTTTGGGGTTTATAACTTACCGCACTTATAATAACTGTATAACCAGAAAGTGCAGGAATACTGAACATCCCCGCTCGGTTGGTAGTAGTACCAATTCCTGCTCGTGGTATATAAACGTGAACGCCAGGAATTCCATAAGTGCTATCACCATCGACTACTATTCCAGAAAGCTGTATGGTTGTTTTTTCTCCTTGTGCAAACAATAAGTTGCCATTGCAAAGAAAAATAATAAGAGTAAGAGCGATGAGTGTGTATGTTTTATTCATATTCTTTCTGATGGTTATAGGCATTCAGAATTAGGGTTTTACTTAAATCTGATTAAATCATTGAAAACTAGAAGCATATCTCTACAAATGTAAGAATGCAAAATGTAATCTTTTGGTTTCTTCCCCTTTTATAACCTTAAAATAAGGCAGTAACTTGCATTCTACCTAAATGAATTACTTGTGCTCCTTCTGGCTTTCGGCCTGTGTAGCTCATTGTAATTTGTAATCCTCCTTTTAGGCGTTGGCTCCAATTGAGTTTCCACTGCACGTTATTGCCCGGTTGTAAGGCTTCCAACAAAGCGTATCCTCTTGCCGAATTTATCTTCCCATCGTAGTTAGCAACCGTAAAGTTGAATTCAGTAGAAAACAGGCTGCTCACGCCTTTGTTCCATCGCGACTGTAAACTTAAGGCAGATAAAGTGGCATCGTTATTTTCTGAACTGCCTCGTTCGTCTTCTTTTTGTTTGTAACTAAAATTCGCTGAAACTCTAAACTTACTCGACACTAAAAAAGTAAATTGAGGGCTAATTCCAATTGATTTTATGTCGATATCTCTGTTATTTAACAAGTCTGAAGCTACTCTGTTTCTATCGGTATTTAGCTCTAACCTGTAAGTAATTTTTTTTCTTGAAGTAAGACGAATCGCAATTAAATGGTTGTAAATGTTATTTTTCTCAAACCCATTGGTGAGTAACTGCTTGCGTTGGTTAATTATATTTCTTAGTTCTACTCCAAATTTTGGCGAGCGTTTATTGAAAAACAACTCGCTTCGCCAAGAGGCAGTCCCTCCTAGCAAATTCTCTTCTTCCGCTTGGTAGATAAAAGGAAGCAAGCGAAATTTTAGTTGTGGCTGCGTGCTTTTTTGTTGAAACTGAAGGGAGCTGCTGTAAGTCAACCTTCCTAAAAACCACTTTATTCCTTTTGATTTGCCCCAAGCTGTTGGTGCCAAAACCCTAAGCCTGTGTACAATTTGTGTATTAAAAGCAGGCGTATACTCATTGGTTGGAGTGAAAAACTTGGCAAAGTTTCTTTCATCTTGGTTAATGGCTTGGTAAAACTCTCCTAACTGCTGGGTTCCATCTTCGTTTTCGTCTCGCCAAGTATGTGTTCCTGTGCCGGGGTCAACTGCTAAAAAAACAAATTCTCGCCTGAGTTCTCTGCCTGCATTGCTCACGAAGCTCAACTCCGACTGTATCGCCTTTTTAAAATAAGACGTTTGCCAGTCTAATCGCCCTGTTACAGTTTCTTCGATGGGGTTGCCTACTAGTTGCTGTTGTTTGAGTGTTCGGTAGGTAAAAAAAGCAACGATTTTACTTCGCTCGCTGGCATGTTGCAAAGAAAGGTTAAGGGTTTCCGATTTTGTAAAATCTTGCAATTCGCCCTGAATAGGGTTTCTATCGTTCCTTGTTTCGTAAGAGAGCTGATATTGTAAAGCGGTGCTGTCTGAGTTCTGAATGTACCATCGATGCGCTTCAAAGTTCATTGCCGTAGAAACTACGGAGTCGGTTTCTAGGCTTAAAACCCTGTTTCTATCGAGTTGGTAGGTATAACCCGGTACAACCTTTTTACCGGGATAAGATACATCGCCTTTTATCCTTAACCAATCTGCCTTGGTTGTGCTCGCTTCTGAATTCATGCTAAAACCTGAGCCTTTCACCTTGATCCACTTTTCTTTTTTATTGAAGGCTACGCTTTGTTGAATTCCCCTTGCTGCACCTTCTCTATTGCGCAAGGTGGTGTTGTAACTAAAGTTGTTGTGAGCATTTTTAGAAATTTGGAAAGACCCTGATAAAATTTGGTCTGAAGTGGGAAAAGTATCGGCTATCGACCAATCTCTATCGAACTCAACGTAACGAAAACGGTCGATGGGTCTGAAGTTTTTCTGGTCGTACTCATAAGAAATTTGGGCATTCACAGTGCTTTTTTCCCATTTCTTAAGCGGTTTATTGTTAACACGCACCCCCATTTTAGTGGCAAATCCCAGGTTATCTTCTTCTCCTTTTTCAGAAAATAAATTTTGGTCGTGGTCTGAAAGTGCCACCTCTGTAAATGCGCTGGTGTGTTTTGAAAGCAGATACTCAAAAGCCCCTGTAAGCATAGAACGCTTATTGGGCGCAGGCAAAACTCTGATGGGTGCATAGCGTGTTTGGAAATCGTTAGAAGAAGGAGAAACCCACTCAAATACCCTCCCATTTGCTTCGGGCTGTGCCGATATGTACTCTCCTCCACCCGTTGTTTCAGAAAAAGTAACTCGAAAAAGAGGGCTATCGCCTTCTCTAGCTCTTATAAAAATTTGATAGGCTATTGCCTCTACAATGGTGTCTTTCTGGGTGTATAATACTTGGTTTGGCGTAAACTCATCGACTGCCGCTGCTGTTTCTGAAAACGCATTCTCTACCGAATCGCCTACCGAAGAGAGCAAGCGTTTATCTTCATCGGTTAACTCAAATAAAAGCGAGTTATTTCGGCTGTCTTTTTCCTGATAGAAACGAAAAGCCGATTTCCACTTTTTACTTTGGAACTCTTGGTCTGCCTGAAATATGGTTCGTGCGTAATTTTGAACTGCATATTCAAAATCAACCCGAATACGTGAAAACCGAGTAATTAACACACGATTGGTAAAGGTGATTTCGGCAGTGTTGTAGTCGATTACATAATCGAGGTTAAAGCCTCTTTGCATTTGTTGCCCATCTAAAAATACTTTTTCAGAGTTCGCCATCACAACGATAAACCGTTCGTTTCTTGGCCCTGTGAGTCTGTAAGGCCCTGCTACTCCTTCAAGTGGGGCTATGTTTTGGGAAATGAATTGCCCTTTTGCCACCGCAATGCCTGCCGTAGTTTTTGAGTGAAACTGAGCCGTATCTCCTAAGTTTAAATTTAATTGCGTGCCTTGCACATTTTTATAGTAGCGCAAAAATTCCGACGGCTTATTCTGAAAGGTTAAATCGCCTGCCGAAAGGTCGCCTTTTTTATGCTTTAAGCCAATAAAGACCCGGTCGAACTCTTGTAGCTGCTGGGTGTTTCCTTCTGGCTGATAGGGAATCTGCTGATCCGAAAGGGTTGCCTCAATATCAATATCTTCTGTGAGCTGCCCGCTGAGCTGTAAATTGAGTGCTGAGTTCACAAAAACATCTTGTGCAGAGCCAAAAGAAACGCCTCGTGTAAGACTGCCATTACGCTCAATATCTGTCTGCGGACTGAGTTGGTCAATCCCCGTGGCGTTCAATATTCCATCTCGCTCTAAGCCTTGAATGCCTAGTTCTTTTTGCCTGTTTGGTAACTGATAGAGAAAGCCTGAATCTGTTTCCACTTTTTCTCTTAGTGCCGTCTTACGAGAAAATAGGTAGGGAAATACTCGGTAACAAATCTGTACCGAATCGGGATGCGAAATACTTTCAGCATTCATTAACTGAAATAAATTTGATTCAAAAAGATATTGAAAGCCAATGAAACCGGGTTTGTTCTCTTTCCCTCTAGGTGTTACTGTAATGGTTTCTTCGGCAATTGATAAGGTATCTAGTGTAAACGGAGTGTTTTGCCAAGCAACTACTTTGCATCTAAGATTGCTCGCTTCTTTTAACTCTTGTGCGTTTAGTTCTATACTAAGGGCACCCAAGCTAATTGAAAGAAATAAAAACGCTAAGTTGTAACGCAAGCAATTATTCAAAACAGAGGTAGTATTTAGTTTTGAGTGATGAGTTTTTAGTTAATCACTAAGTATTATTTCTTATGCGAATCAGGGGTTAAGAAGGCTATTGTAACCAAAAAAACTGAGCACAAACATATTTTTTTTGTGATTTCGACCGCAAGGAGAAAATTACAACGTTTACTTGTCCTATTTTTATATTCTTGGCAAGCTCAGAATGAAAGTAAAATTCATCCTTTAGGCTCAAAAAAGAAGGTTGTAAGCCCTGGATTAGATTTTTTATTGAAAACATCAATCAATATTTCACAAAATCAAAACAGTTGGTGAGCGTTTTATTTTGCTGATTGTGCATTTTCAAAAATCAAAAGATAAAACCCTACATTAATTTATTAAGAACGGGCAAATGAATCTTTCCATTCTTCCGAACAAAAATAATTTATGCAATGTGCAACTTCTCTATACAAGGTGTGGTCTTATAGACGATTATTTATTTTAAACAAAACACAAAAAAATCATGATACGATTCCCCCTTTTTTTATTAATAGGCCTTTTTCCGTTATTATCTTTTTCGCAAAACAAGGAAACACGCGATGTAAGCAATTTTTCAAAAATATACATTGGTGGTGCTTTTAATGTTTATCTCTCTCAAGGCAATAGTTACGAAGTAATTGTAGAAGCCACTTCGGAAGATATGGAAAATATTGTCGCCGAAGTAAGTGGCAATAAATTGCAGGTAAAAACAAGAAAAGGAGCAAGAAATGTGAAAGGTGATATATATCTCACTTTTAAAGATATAGATGAAATTCACTCTGCGGGGGCTTCAAATGTTAAATCTGAAACAGTGATAAAAGCCCATAATTTTGGTGTAAAAAGTAGCGGAGCTGGCGAAATGAGTTTAGAACTTGAGGTAGATGATATAAAAATTTCTTCTTCGGGTGCTAGTACTTTAACGCTTTCTGGCAAGGCGGGCAACCAAGATATTTCCCTTTCTGGCGCAGGAAGTATAAAAGCTTTCGATTTGGTAGGGAAATCTGCTTCTATTACGGCAAGCGGCGCAGGTAATATTAGAGTGAATGTAACGGGTACGCTCAATGTTCGTTCTTCTGGCGCAAGTTCTGTTCGCTACAAGGGAAGCCCAGAGGTAGAATCAATCAAAATTTCTGGTGCAGGAAGCGTAAACAAAGAATAAAACTAAAAAGACGTATTATTTGTAATGAGCCTTAAAAGGGACTTCGTTTGAAGCTCCTTTTTTTTATTGCCTTACTTAAACAAGCTTCCCTGCAAATTTTCAATTTTTCAGTTTAAAATATTGTGAAATTCATTATTTAGTTTTATTCTTTTTGTAAAATTGAAGTTATAAGAAAGTTTTTTGATTACTAAGCATTTTACGGGGAAGTTTTCTCATTTATTTGAGAATGCTTCCCCATAGTTTTATACAACATAAGTAAATGTTCAATTTTAAATGCCGAACAACGAATTAATAAAATACTCACTTCTAGCACTTTACTTCATAAATAAATTATACTTAATTTCGTTTAAGTACTTACTTTAAATTACTAGCGAATTGTTTATTCCCCACTTTAATTAAAACTAAAAAAAACGTTATGGCAGACAAAGTCTACATTTTCGACACTACTTTGAGGGATGGAGAGCAAGTACCGGGTTGTCAACTGTCTACAATTGAAAAAATTGAAATAGCCAAAGAACTCGAAAGCCTCGGTGTAGATATTATTGAGGCAGGATTCCCAATCTCAAGCCCAGGAGATTTCAAGTCGGTTGTCGAACTTTCAAAAGTAATATCTGAACCTACCATTTGCGCCCTCACAAGAGCCGTAAAAAAAGATATTGAAGTAGCCGCCGATGCCTTAAAGTATGCAAAGCATAAGCGAATCCATACAGGAATTGGTGCTTCTGATTTTCATATACAACACAAATTTCATAGCAACCGAGAAGAAATATTGCAACGTGGCGTAGATGCTGTAAAATACGCTAAGTCGTTTGTTGAAGACGTTGAGTTTTATGCAGAAGATGCTGGCAGGGCCGATTTAGCGTATTTGGCAAAAATGATTGAAGCCGTAATTGCCGCAGGAGCTACCGTTGTAAATATTCCTGATACTACGGGCTACTGCTTACCAGAAGAGTACGGGGCAAAAATCAGGTTCTTAAAAGAGAATGTAAAAAATATTGATAAAGCCATTATTTCCGTCCATTGCCACAACGATTTAGGAATGGCGACAGCTAATAGCTTGGCGGGAATTGCCAATGGAGCACGGCAAATTGAAGGCACTATCAACGGAATAGGAGAAAGAGCGGGAAACACCTCCTTAGAAGAGGTAGCCATGGCATTAAAGGTTCATAAAGAAGTAGGATGCTATACCAATATCGACGCTAAAAGAATTTATCCCATCAGTCAGTTAGTTTCGCAATTAATGCGAATGCCGATACAACCTAACAAAGCTATTGTAGGCAAAAATGCTTTTGCTCACTCTTCAGGCATTCACCAAGATGGCGTTCTAAAAAGCCGAATAAACTACGAAATTATTGATCCTGAAGATGTGGGCGTTTCTCAATCAACAATTCTTTTAACCGCGCGAAGCGGCAGGGCTGCTCTTAAACACCGCTTAGAGTTATTAGGACATCAGCTTAATAAAGATGAGATGGATGACCTCTACGAACAGTTCTTAGAGCTTGCCGACAGAAAAAAAGATATTGGCGACGAAGATTTGAAAATACTTATCGGAGAAGAAAGAACCGATTTAAAAATTAAGCTTTTAAACCTTCAGGTTTCTTGTGGGCAATCTATTATTCCAACAGCTACTATCAGTATTTCATACAATGATGAAAAATTCACGGAAGTTTCTACCGGGAACGGCCCCATTGATGCCGCTCTTAAGGCACTAAATAAAATCATTAAAAAGCAGACTAAACTAGAAGAATTTTTGGTGCAAGCATTTACCGGCGGAAGCGATGACTCCGGGAAGGTTCATCTTCAAATTATGTATTTAAATAAGCCTTATTATGGTTTTGGGGCAAACCCTGATATCGTGTTAGCATCGGTTTATGCTTACCTAGATGCGCTGAATAAAATCGTTTAAACGGTTTGCTGTTATATTTTTAAAATGCTAAAAAGGTCAGAATTTAATAGGTTCTGACCTTTTTTTATTTAACAATTAGATTCATCATCGATTTAAGTTAAAAAGGCAAACTGATATTTAAGCAACTGATGATAAATAAATGAGTATTCGTAGCACAAGTAAAAATAGCTAGTTTTTTGATTTTTTGAAGTTTATCATCAAGAACCCGAATTAAGGACTTGTCTTAATTTAAAGAAAAGTATCTCTTTTCCAGATAGTTATCTCATAATTAAGTACAATTTAATCTTGTCTGAGTACTTACAAGTAAATAAACAGATATTTTTGGCAATCTATTTAGAACAATTTTATGACCGCAACCAATACCCCAAAAGCAGAAGTCATCACCATTGGCGATGAAATCCTCTACGGACAAATTATAGACACCAACAGCCAATGGCTTGGCGAAAAGCTTTCTAATTTAGGGGTTCCTCTTGTACAAAAAACCACAGTAAGCGATAACAGAATAGCTATTTTAGAAGCACTTGCGGCAGCAAGTAAGCGGGCCGATGTGATCATTACCACAGGGGGCTTAGGCCCCACCAAAGATGATATTACCAAAAAAACATTGGCTGAATTCTTTGGCGTTAAAATCGCGAAACGCCCTGAAATACTTGAGCACGTAAGTAGCTTGTTAGAAAAATATGGGCTAAAAATGGACTTGTTGAATGAAACGCAAGCCGAGCTCCCCGAAAATGCAGAAGCAATTACCAACCACTGGGGTACTGCCCCCGGTATGTGGTTTGAGTTTAATGATAAAATCTGGATTTCAATGCCCGGAGTTCCTCGAGAAATGAAAGCAATGATGGAAGAATTTGCATTTCCAAAAATTCAAAAATACTTCCGAACTCCTCATATCCAGCATAATATTATAAGAACTGTAGGAATCCCCGAGTCTCAACTTGCTCCTATTCTTTCCGATTGGGAAAACAGCTTTCCCGAAAATTTAAAGCTGGCATACCTCCCAAGAATATCTGAAGTCCGACTGCGCTTAACTGCTTCTGCTGGAAATAAAGAAGAATCCTCTCGGTTGATACAGTCTTTCATAAACCTTTATCCTGAAGAAGCTAAAAAGTATACTTACGCTTTCGTAAATGAAGAAATTGAAGAAACGATTGGTAAACTATTACTTAAGAAAAAGGCTACACTTGCCACCGCTGAAAGCTGTACAGGAGGATTAATTGCAAGTAGAATCGCCAGCATAGCTGGGTGTTCTGCCTATTTTGTAGGTGGCGTTGTAGCTTATAGCAACCATGTAAAAGAGGCGCAACTAGGGGTTTCTCATGAAACACTACTGAGCCATGGAGCCGTAAGCGAAGAAACAGTAAGAGCCATGGCAAGAGGAGTAAGAGAGCGGTTAAAAACTACTTATGGACTTGCTGTTACTGGTATTGCAGGCCCAGGAGGAGCAGTACCGGGCAAACCCGTAGGCACTATTTGGATTGGCTACTCCGATGAAAATGGGACAGAAGCGCAACTTCTCAAACTATCAAAAAATAGAGTGCTGAATATTCAGATTACAGCAACATCTGCCCTTAATTTACTGCTTAAAAAAATCCTATAAACCCTTAATTTAATTCTTCCGTGGGGTTCCAGAAAACCTCTTTGAAATTCAAGATTTTATCGTTTTCTACTCGAATGTTTTCTTGTTCTAGCAGCTTCTCCATGGACCTATCGGTAGGGAAAAAGTGTTTTCCCGTAAGCATCCCATTTCGGTTTACTACTCTATGTGCAGGGATATTTGCCCCACTTCCGAAAGACTGATTAAGTGCCCAACCTACCATTCTGGCACTTCCTTTTGCTCCTAAGTAGTGGGCAATTGCCCCATAAGAAGTAGCCCTCCCGAAAGGGATAAGTTTCACTACTTCGTATACATCTTGAAAGAAATTTTCTTTTTTATCCATTTTGTCTTGAAAAAGTAAAAAGCCTCAAATTTATATAAATTTGAGGCTTTTTATTAAGCTAAACAATCGAATTCACTATTCTTCTAGCGCTTTAATCTTAGCATTTACTTCTTTTTGCTTATCTTCCATCTCCATTGTATAATACATTTGGCTTAACATAGAAAGAATGATTAATTTATCTTCTACATCAGTTCCTATTTCAACAGCCTTCACAAAATACGGCTCAGACTTCCCGTAAATTTCTTTAATCTCTTCCATTAATTCTTTTGCCTTTGCCTGATCTACAAATTCGCCTCTATTGTTAGCAGGGAGGTTATTACGCTCTTTTGCAATTTCTACCGCCTTGTTGTAATAATAAGCACCCATGTTATAGTTAACTCCATAATCTTCGGGGTTTATTTCAAGGGCTTTCTTATAGTTTTCTACCAATTTTTCTTCGTTTCCTTTGTTCTCGTAAAGGATTGCTAGGTTAGCATATAAAATAGCTTCGTTAGAGTTTTTTGCTTGTTCCTCTAGTAATACAATTGCATCGTCTATTCTATCGAGTTTGCTGTACGCTTCTACCATTAGTTTGCCCATATCTGTATTAGAAGGATATGCTTTTGCGCCAGCTTCGGCAACCTTTAAAAGGCCTTCAAAATCTTCTTTCTTTCTAAACTCGTTCGCATAAATCGGATAGAAGCCCTCATTACCTGTGCCTCTTTTCATTAATTCTTTACCAATCATGTCTATTTTTTCAGTCATGTCGTTCTGAGCAGCGACTAAAAATGCATTGCTCAAACCAATTGTATCGGTTTCGAAGATTAGACCTGCTTGGTAGAAATAATCTACTGTGCTTTCCATATCGTCCTTGTTATAGAAATCATTTCCTATGTTAAGGAGTTGTCTGTAAAGCTCATCTAATTTAGATTCGGTTTGAAGGCGAAGCACACTTGTTTCGCTAGTTTCAACTTCCATTATCTTTTTGTAGGCATTTAATGCTTCTTCTACAGCGTTATCATCCAGTTTTTTATAATCAGGATTTTCTGAAGTTGCAATTGCTTGGTAAATAGTACCCTTTGTATAAAGAGATTTTGTTGAAGGCTCTACAGGCTCAATTTTATTCATTTTACCTTTCGCCTTGTTCTTAGCATTTTTCTCTTCAATCTTTTGTAACTCTTTTTGGATAGCTCCATCAATAGCTGTTTTTGCCTTGTCTAAATCTCCATTTGTTAATGCAGTTTCAGCAGCAATGATACTCTGTCCAAAAGCCATAATAGCTGTTATAAAGACTATTGTTACTGTTCCAATAATTTTCTTCATGGTTTTTCTAGTGTAATTTTATAAAAAGTTAATTCGTGCTTAGAACGCAAAATTAAATTATTTATATTAATAATTATACTATTTTAAGACTCAGGGCTATCGTCTTTCTGTTTTGTAACATTATTCCCCTCTTCCTGCGCGTTTTCACCTTCGATTATCTCGATTTCGCTTTCAACTATATCGTCTTGCATATTTTCAATTTTTGCTACCGACGATATCTCGTCCCCTTCGTTCAACCTAATTAATTTTACTCCTTGTGTTGCTCTTCCCATTATTCTTAGTTGGTCAAGCCCTAACCTAATGGTGATACCCGATTTTGTGATTATCATCAATTGGTCTTGATTAATCACAGACTTCATACTGATGAGGTTCCCGGTTTTTTCGGTAACATTAATTGTTTTTACCCCTTTGCCCCCTCTGTTTGTTACCCTGTAATCTTCTAAAGAAGAACGCTTACCAAATCCTTTTTCCGACACTACTAATAAGGTTGTTTCTGGGTCGTTTACACATACTAGACCAACCACTTTATCGTCGGCGTTGGCTAGGGATACTCCACGAACACCTGTTGCAGTTCTTCCCATGAATCTAACGTGCTTTTCGTTGAATCGAATGGCTCTGCCAGACTTTAGGGCGATAACGATTTCAGAATCGCCATTTGTCATTTTCACGTCATGCAAGATATCTCCTTCATTAATGTTAATGGCATTAATTCCATTTTGGCGTGGTCGAGAGTATGCTTCTAATGAAGTTTTCTTAACTACCCCCTTTTCAGTACACATTACCAAATAGTTGTTGTTAATGTAGTCGGCATCTTTCAAGTTTTTCACGTTGATGACTGCCTTTACACTATCTTCTTTATCTATTTGAATAAGGTTTTGCAACGGCCGCCCTTTTGAAACCTTGCTGCCTTCTGGCACTTGGTAAACTTTCATCCAGAATACCTTGCCTTGCTCTGTGAAAATAAGCAGGTATTCGTGGCTTGTTGCTACAAATAAATGCTCTGTAAAATCGTCTTCTTTTGTAACTACTCCACGAGACCCTACTCCTCCTCTTCCTTGCTGCCTGTACTCGGTGAGTGGTGTTCTTTTAATGTAGCCTGCGTTCGAAATAGTGATAACCATTTCGTCGTCAGCGATGAGATCTTCTATATCAATATCTTCTGCATTGATTTCGATTCTAGTTCTGCGCTCATCACCATACTTTTCTTTTAAGCTGATTAACTCATCTTTAATAATGTTCATGCGCAGCTCTTTGCTCGCTAGTATTTCGTTTAACGATTCTACTAGCTGCATTACCTCTTCGTGCTCTTTTTGGATTTTATCTCTTTCGAGTCCGGTTAATCGCTGAAGACGCATATCGAGGATAGCCTTTGCTTGAATTTCTGAAAGTTCAAACTTTTCAATTAACCCTGTTCTTGCTATTTCTGGGTCGGCAGCTCCTCTAATGGTTTTAATTACTTCGTCGAGGTGATCGAGGGCAATTAAATACCCCTGTAAAATATGAAGTCTTTTCTCTGCTTCTCTTAAATCGTATTCTGTTCTTCGAACAACCACCTCGTGCCTATGCTCTACATAGTACTGAATCATTTGTTTTAGATTCAGCATCATGGGCCTGCCTTTCACTAAGGCAATATTGTTTACGCTAAATGTATTTTGGAGGGAAGTATGTTTAAATAAAGTATTTAGCACGATGTCCGGAATGGCATCTTTTTTTAGTTCGTAAACCACTCTAACCCCTTTTCTATCAGACTCATCTCTGATGGCATAAATGCCTTCAATTTTCTTTTCGTTTACCAATGCTGCTGTTTTTTCAATCATCATTGCCTTGTTCACTTGGTAAGGCATTTCAGTGATTACAATTACATCTCTACCCGATTTATCTACTTCAAAATGTGTTACGGCTCTAATAACCACTCTGCCACGGCCTGTTGCTAAGGCTTTTCTTACTCCATCTGTTCCATAAATAATTCCTCCTGTAGGGAAATCAGGGCCGGCTACATAGTCCATTAATTCGTATACTGAAATTTCAGGAGACTCTATGTAGGCTACAATGCCGTTGATAACCTCTCTGAGGTTATGTGGTGCCATGTTGGTAGCCATACCTACTGCGATACCCGAAGTTCCGTTTACTAAAAGGTTGGGTAAACGCCCTGGTAATACGGTGGGCTCTTCTAAAGAATCATCGAAGTTGAGCTGAAAGTCTACTGTTTCTTTACGAATGTCAGAAAGCATTTCGCCAGCTACTTCTTTTAGTCTTGCTTCTGTGTAACGCATGGCGGCAGGGGAGTCGCCATCCATAGAACCAAAATTACCTTGCCCATCGACTAGGGGATACCTAAGCGACCATTCTTGTGCCATCCGCACCATGGTGTCGTAAACCGAGCTATCACCGTGTGGGTGGTACTTACCTAAAGTTTCCCCGACAATACGAGCTGACTTTTTATAAGGTCTGTTAAACGAAAGTCCGAGTTCTGCCATTGCATATAAAACCCTTCTATGAACGGGTTTAAACCCATCGCGAACATCGGGTAAGGCACGAGAAACGATTACCGACATAGAGTAGTCGATATAAGCGCCTCTCATTTCGTCTTCAATATTAATTGAAATGATGTTACTTGCTTCTGCCATTCTTCACAAATTGTATCTACCGTAAAATTTCCTAAGATTTTTTTTAAAAATCAGTTAAAACTAAGTTTGCAATTTACGCAAAAAAGCCCACTTTTTAGCCTTTTTATTCAATCATTGTTCATTTTAATTGAATGCTTATTACAACTAAGAAACACGCTTTTTTATGGAAATCAGATTCTAATATATTTTCTTATTTAGCAGGCAACAACTTAGATTTCACCTCTCCAAAGCCTACACGCATTCCGTCTTTTTGGGCATAGCCTCTCATAATTACGGTGTCGTTATCTTCTAAGAATTTTCTTTCAATACCGTTTTTTAGTTGTAGCGTTTCTTTGCCTCCCCAAGATAGTTCTAGCATGGAGCCGAATGCGTTTTTGGTAGGGCCGCTAATTGTACCGGAAGCATACACATCTCCGATATTGATATTACAACCATTCACTGTATGGTGTGCCAACTGCTGAGGCATATTCCAGTACATGTACTTGAAGTTTGATTCGCTGATGAGGTTTTCTTGCTCATTTTCTGGTTGAAGATATACTTCAAGGTTAATATCATAGCCTTTCGCTCCGGTAGTTTGTAAGTACGGCAGTGGCTTAGGGTCTTGCTCAGGACCTTGAACTCGGAACGGCTCAAGTGCTTCCATCGTTACCACCCAAGGAGAAATGGACGAGCCAAAGTTTTTCCCCAAAAATGGCCCTAGTGGTACATACTCCCACTTCTGAATATCTCTTGCCGACCAATCGTTGAAAAGAACCATCCCAAAAATGTGGTTTTCTGCTTGTTCAACGGAAACTTGTTCGCCTAATTCGGTGGCTTTGCCTGTGATAAATGCCATTTCAAGTTCAAAGTCCATTCTTTTTGAAGCCCCATACACGGGCTGCTCTGCATTAGGTGGTATGGTTTGCCCTTTTGGTCTGTGAATATCCGTCCCCGAAACAACAATAGAAGAGGCTCTGCCGTGGTATCCTACGGGTAGGTGTTTCCAATTAGGGAGTAGTGCATTGTCTGGATCTCGAAACATTTTCCCGACATTGGTAGCGTGTTCTATACTCGAATAGAAATCGGTGTAGTCGCCAATTTGTATTGGTAAGTGCATAGTGGCGGCACTCATGGGTACTAAAACATCTTTTGCATGTTTTGCCAAATCGCTGTCTGCTGAAAGTACGGTGGTTACTTTTGCTCTTACTTTCGCCCATGCCTCTTTGCCCAATGCAATGAAGTGGTTCAGCCTTTTTTGGTAAAATACGGCGGTGTCTATCGCTAAATCATCGAAATAACCTAGCTCTGCTAGTACTGCCATGTCGAGTATGTCTTCGCCAATGGCAACACCTACACGTGGTATTCTCTCTGCGGTGCTGAAAATACCGTAGGGTAAATTATGAATTGAAAAATCTGATTTCTCTGGTACGTTTACCCAAGATGGTTGATCCATAGTCTTATGCGTTATTTATAGTATTCTTATTTATTTTCTGCAAAATTAAGGAATAGTCTGTATTACACTTCAATTATGACTGAATTCGTTGTTTAGTCATTTGTAACAAACCTTAATTGGTTTTGAGCATTAAAATCTCTAGCCGTACTTTTATTATTTTAAAAAAAATGGTGTGATTTGTAATCTCCAAAGAGATTTACCTACTAACTGTTTAAACTAAAACTCAATATCAATCGCTATGGTAAAAACACTCATTGCCCAACAATGGAAAGAAACTAGGAGGTCGCCTGTTTGGCAGAAAAACCTTGCTGTTAATATTCTCCTTGGGTTTTTCATTCTTTATTTCTTAGTCGCATTCGGGTTGCTCGGCATTTTCATGAAAGAGATTTTGATGGAAATGTTTCCTAATGAGCCTGTCGTCACAAAATTTAATGGCTTTATTCTCTATTATGCTGTTTTTGATGTATTCAGTAGGTTCTATTTGCAAGAAGTTCCTATTCTTTCTATCCAACCCTACCTTCATTTACCCATTAAAAAGGGGCGAATCGTTCATTATTTATTGGGTAAATCTGTTTTAAGTTTTTTCAATTTTTTCCCCTTATTATTTTTTGTGCCATTTGGTGTGAGAGTAGTTGCCGCAGAATATAGTGCTTTGGGTACAGTCGCATGGTTTGTTTCCATTTTGGCGATTATGTTCTTCAACAACTTTCTGGCAGTGTACCTTAAAAAGCAGATGGTACAAAACTTCCGTTTGTTTGTTGCCATCGGATTAACCTATGTGTTGGTAATCATCCTCGATTACTTAGGGGTGTTTTCTTTTCAGAAAATTTCGGCTATTGTATTTAACCTTATCGGGGAAGTCCCTTTGATTGCAATAGGCATAGTCGCTTTTCCTGTTGTAATGTATTTCTTGAACTATCAGTTTCTTGCGAGTAACACTTACATCGAAGAAATCTCTACGAAGAAGAAAGCCAACTCAATGGCATTTAGTAATACTGAATTTTTAGACAGATTCGGTGAAGTGGGTAAGTACATTGGCCTTGAGCTTAAACTAATTTGGAGAAACAAACGAACAAAATCGGTTGCTCAAATGTCGACTTTACTCCTGTTTTATGGCCTTATCTTCTATACACAAGACCTCTATGTGAACAACTACGGTTGGATCACCTTTGTAGGGGTATTTATCACAGGGCTTTTTATGATAAACTACGGGCAGTTTATCCTTGGTTGGGAGAGTTCTTATTTCGATGGTATTCTTTCTAAAAACATAGACCCTTACCAATATTTCCTTGCTAAGTTTTGGTTAATGGTGCCCCTCAGTGCCGTTGCTTATCTTATCTCTTTGCTTTATGGTTTTTTCGGAACTCACATTATGCTAGTCCACACCATGGCATTTTTATACAATATTGGTATTAATGTTTTTGTGATTCTCTACGCCTCTACTTTCAACAAAAAGAAAATAGACTTACAGAAAAAGGCTGCTTTTAATTGGCAAGGAACAGGCGCTACACAGTTTGTTTTAG